>NZ_JBNFOL010000003.1:0-202246 GCF_057364765.1 Brevibacterium sp. LAARM3_SD1
CCAGCAACCTCGCGCGAGGTTGCTGGGCCGCCGCTCAGGTAGTAATTGAGGGCTCAGAAGAGGCCGGTGATGTTGCCGTCCTCGGTGACGTCGATCTTCAGCGCTGAGGGTTCGCGCGGCAGGCCCGGCATCGTCATGATGTCGCCGGCGATGACGACGATGAACCCGGCTCCGGCCGACAGCCGCACATCCTTGATCTCGATGACGTGGTCGGTCGGCGCCCCGCGCAGGCTCGCATCAGTCGACAGCGAGTACTGGGTCTTCGCGATGCACACGGGCGCGTCACCGTATCCTTCGTCCGTGAACTGACGCAGCTTCCGTTTCACCTTGGCCGGCAGATCGACGTCCTTGGCCTGGTAGATCCGCTGCGCGATGGTGCGGATCTTCTCCTCCAACGGCCGGTCGAGGTCATAGCTGTATCGTGCCCGCGACGCCGGATCGGCAGCAGGAGCCTCGGCATCCCCGGAGGCGGTGCCGGCGACGAAGACCGAGCCGTCATCGACAGCGGCCCCGGCATTGCCGATGCCGCCCGCAGCCTCGACGACCGCTTCGGCCAAAGCAAGAGCACCCTTGCCGCCGTCGGCCCAGTGCGTGGACTCCACAGCCGCAACCCCAAGACCATCCAGGTGGTTGATCGCCGCGGCCATCTCCTCGTCGGTGTCCGTGGGGAACCGGTTGAAGCACACGACGGGCGTCAGTCCGTAGATCTCGCGCAGGTTCCGACAGTGCAGCTCGAGATTGCTCATCCCCTCCAGCACCGCTGACACATCGGGAGAGTTCACATCCTTCACGTCGACTCCCCCGTGGTACTTCAGCGCTCGCAGAGTCGCGACGACAACCGCTGCAGAGGGCCAGATGCCGGCCGTGCGGCACTTGATGTCGAGGAACTTCTCGGCTCCGAGGTCAGCACCGAAACCGGCCTCCGTGACCACCCAGTCCCCCAGCGCCAGTCCGGCCTTGGTAGCCAAGAGACTATTGCAGCCGTGGGCGATGTTCGCGAACGGTCCGCCGTGGATGAACGCCGGCGAATGCTCCAAGGACTGCACGAGGTTCGGCGCCAGTGCGTTGCGAAGCAGCGCCGTCATCGCCCCTGCCGCCCCGATGTCCGCGACGGTGATAGGTTCGCGCCCCCTACTGTGAGCGAGCACGATCCGTCCCAGCCGTTCCTTGAGGTCGGACAACGAGGTGGCCAGGCAGAACACCGCCATGACCTCGCTGGCGACGACGATGTCGAAGGCGTCCTCGCGCGGCACTCCCCCATTGAGCCCGCCGAGCCCGACGACGACGCCGCGCAGTGCCCGGTCGTTGAGGTCGACGACGCGGCGGAGGTGGATGCGTCGCGGGTCGACGTCGAGGTCGTTGCCGAAGTGGATGTGGTTGTCGAGCATGGTCGCGGCGAGGTTGTTCGCCGCAGCGATGGCCGCGAAGTCGCCGGTGAAGTGGAGGTTGATATCTTCCATCGGCACGACTTGCGCGTATCCGCCGCCGGCTGCCCCGCCCTTCATTCCGAAGACCGGCCCCATGCTCGGCTCCCGCAGCGCGAGCACGGCCTTGCCGACCTCGGATTTCGACCGCGCGAGTTCGTTGAGTCCGTCGGCCAGGCCGATGCTCGTCGTGGTCTTTCCCTCGCCGGCCGGGGTCGGGCTCATGGCGGTGACGAGGATGAGTCGCCCGTCCGTGGCGGTTTCGGCCGCTTGGTCGAGGACGTCGATGGGCACCTTGGCCTTCGTCCATCCGTGGGGAATGATGTCCTTCGCGTCGAGACCCAGCCCAGCGGCGATGTCGACGATGGGATCGAGCTCGGCGCTGAGCGCAATATCCATATCTGTGGTCATAAGGCCATCATGCCCGTTCCGCGAGATTTTGTGACCATCACCGACCCGAGAATTCGCGCAATGTGCACTGAGTTCCGCCCACCGCAACATCGACCTCGCCGAGGCGGCCCGCCGTCACGTCCGCGACTGAGCATTCCGTCGTTCTTCCGTCGTGCCTCAGCCCGCCCAGGTGTGTCAGCGGCGAGTAGTTCCTTAAATCAGCTGGGGCTTCATTCGGTTCTGCGCGAGATTCGGTCGATCATCAGGTCGAGGAGTCCGACCGCCTGCTGGGCGTTGACTCTGTTGAGGAGCAGGTCTGTGCGAAAGCCTCCGAGCGCTGCCAGCAGCAAAGCGATTTCGTTCGGACCGGAGAATGGCAGGTGTTCGGCGAGCAGATCAGCCAGTTCCGCGTACTGGGCTCGATAGGCTGCAGCCATTGCGTTGTCGTTGATTGCCATGCTTTCGAACGCGTATGCCACCAAGGCTTCTTCTCGCCGTTCTTCGTCGAGAGGCAGGTATTCCAGCAGAATCGCACGGACGACATTCCCCGGTCGCCCCGATCCCTGGTCGCGACGAGCACGCAGACGGTCAGCTGTGCGCTTGCCATGTGCTGCCAAAACGGCCAGCAGTAGACCGTTGCGGTTACCGAAGTGATGTTGGATGGCGCCCGTGGTCGCCCCGGCCCTTTGCGCAACAGTTCGCAGGGGCATCGAAATATGGTTTCCGTCGGTGATGACTTCGGCGGCCGCCGCAATCAATCGCCCGCGGGTTCCCCCACTGTCTGTTTCCCTCATCAGCGGGTCCGATCATTGCGGTTCATGAAAAGCCCGATTTGGTGTTCGATCCAGTTCGGCTCGTCTATCAGCACGGCATGGCTTGATTGGGGAAGAACATGGACCTCGGCCTGCGGAGCAACAGCGCGCAAGGTCTCAGTTGCTTTACCCGTTGGCACCATTCCGCTCTGTCCTCCCAGAACAATCGATGTCGGGAGGGAGAGACTTTGCCATTCTGCCTTGGTCAGTCGCATCGGACGAGGTGTTCCCCATTGCTGATAGTCCGCTCGAGACGACAACAGGACTTCGAGCATCGCTGATTCGGGCAGGCTGCCCCCTCGAGTCCGCTGCAGGTAGGCGCGATAGCTCTTCTCTCCACCTATGAGCATCCGAAACATTCTCCACCAAGCCCGCAGAGGCATGGGCGTGATTGCTGCGATCGGCTCTATGGCTGTGACGCTCAAGATCCGAGTAGGCGCTTTCGCGGCATGGTTGAGAGCAAGCCATGCACCATACGAATAACCGGCGATATGAGCGCGATCTACGCCGAGTCCCGCAAGAACCTGTTCAAGCCATTCGGCAGCTTGGCTGCCGTTGTCAACGGGCCGGAGCTGGACGCTGCGTCCGGCTTCCCAAAGCGTATCGACAGCAATGATCTGCCGCTCGCGGCTCCACGATCGAACGAACTCAGCCCAGGCAGCAATCGTACTTCCGCCACCCTGGAGGAGCACCAAAGGAGGGAGAACGTCCGTCGAGCTAGCATGGCCCGCCACTGAGGCCACCGTGTGCCCAAAATCGGTTTCCACACACCGATCTGAACGGTCCGGCCAGTGTTTCATCGCAGCGTCAAAGACCTGCATGAAGTGCTTCTCAGACGCTTCAGATCGGAATCCGCCTACGCGACCACCCATAAAAGGACCATAACAGATGTTATGTGATCTGTCTCCAGCCCCAAAGGACGCCGCCCCACCTCACCCCGCATACTCCGTACACTCCCGACACCGAGTCATGAGATCGTGCCGACAACCGCGGACGTGCAGGAGGAACTTCTCCGCTGAGTCCAGCGAGGTCCGCTGCGCACGAATCGCCGACAACCTGGCAGCGATCACCTCCGCGCGCCCTTCCTCGCCGCGATGCAGAATCGCCCGGATCTCGGCGAGGCTCATGCCCACGCTCTGACACGACAGCACGACCCGGCACCGACTCAGATGCTCGGCCGAATAGTCACGATGCCCGCTCGCCGTCCGGTCAGGCACGACGACGCGTTTGTCCTCCCAGTGCCTGAGCACATGCGCGGCCGTCCCCAACTGCGCGGCCGCATCCCCGATCTTCATGACTCCATGATGACACCTTGACTTCAGGTTGACCTGAAGTTCTACCGTCGTTTCATGAGCAACCCGAACATCCGCACCAGCACGCGCCGGGTCACCTTGAGCGACGGCCGCGAGGTCGCCACCACGACCATCGAACCGTCGAATGACGGAGGCCATGACCGCCAACCCGGTGGCCGCCTCGGCGAGGTCATCATCTGCCACGGAACCCCGTGGTCAGCACGGATGTGGCTGCCGCTTGCCCACGAGCTCGCGCAGACGAATCGCGTCCGCCTCTGGGACATGCCCGGGTACGGCGAGTCGATCCCTGATCTGACCGCCACGTCGGCACAGCCGACGGACAATCCCCTCGCCGAGGCGGCTCCCGCCGTTGATCTCGTCACCCAACGTCGTCGTCTGGCTGAGCTCATCGACTACTGGAACGTGGCGAATCCCCATGTCATCGCCCATGACATCGGCGGAGCCGTCGCACTCGGTGCGCACCTGCTCGAGGGCTGCGATTTCGCGTCGTTGTATCTGCTCGACATCGTCACTCTCGACCCGTGGGGCTCACCGTTCTTCCGCCTCGTCGCCGAAAACGAAAAGGTCTTCGCCGCCCTCCCACCTCGACTTCATCGCGCCCTGGTCCGCGAATACATCGCCGGGGCGGCGGCCACACCATCTGACGAATCTCGTTCGGGCGAAGTCCGCTCGAACCTCAGCGATGACTACATCACTGAACTCAGCGCCCCCTGGCGCACCGAAGCCGGTCAAGCTGCGTTCTACCGGCAGATCGTCGCGCTGCGCCCCGAGCACACGGCGCCCGTCGTCGACCGCCTCGGTGAGGTGCGCTGCCCGGTCCGTATCGGGTGGGGTGAGGACGATCCGTGGATTCCGGTCGACCAGGCCGATCGCCTCGCCGAGGCGCTTCCCGGAAACCCGCACGTGACCCGGTTCCCGCACTCGGGCCACCTCGTCCCGCTCGAGGCGCCGCACGATCTGCTCGTCGATGTGACCGCTTGGCTCGACGTGTGAGAGTCGTGTGCGCGAAGATGGCGGTATGCGCGCATTCGACGAGCTCGTCACCGAGGCACAATCCGCCGATGTCACCGGGTGGGGGTTCGGCTGGCTCGATGGGCGCGCCACCGAGGAGCGACCGCCCTGGGGTTACGCAAGACTCCTCGCCGGGCGGCTGTCGACAGCGACCGCGGCCCTCGACATCGATACCGGCGGCGGTGAGGTCATCGACGAGGCTCCGGTACTGCCGCCGCGCATGGCGGTGACCGAGTCGTACCGCCCCAACATCGCCGTGGCCCGTCACCGGCTCGGTCCGCGTGGCGTCGATGTCGTCGAAGCCGACCCGCATCGGCTGCCGTTCGCCAACGGCAGCTTCGACCTCGTCACCTCCCGACATCCCGTGAGCCCCGCATGGTCGGAGATCGCTCGTGTGCTTGTCCCCGGCGGCACCTATCTCGCCCAGCACGTCGGTCCGGCCTCGGCGTTCGAGCTCATTGAGTTCTTCCTCGGACCGCTGCCGGAAAATCGCCGCTCACGGCACCCGCAGACCGAATCCGACGCCGCCGAGGCGGCCGGTCTCACGGTCGAAACGCTGCGCACCGCGCGCTGCCGCATGGAGTTCTTCGACGTCGGTGCGATCGTGTGGATCCTTCGCAAATGTCCGTGGTGGGTGCCCGACTTTTCGGTTGCCGACTATCTTCCGCAGCTGCGTGAACTCGATGCAACATTGCGCAACGGCGAACCCTTCATTGCCCATTCGACGCGGCACCTCATCATCTCGTCAAAGCGCTGAGGCAATTCATCGCGACAGAACGCTGAGACACCACACCGCCCGATCACATCGTCGAAGCGCCGCCCACCCGGAACCGATCCGGCACCTCACCTGAACCCGTTGCGAGGTCGGCCGCGAACTCACCGAGCAGCGGCGCGAACTTCGCCCCGTGCCCCGAACAGGCAGACACGATGACCAGGCCATCCACCTCGTCGATGACGAAATCCTCGTTCGGTGTGTTCGTGAACAGACACGTGGTCTCCGCGTACGGTTCCGGAACGAGTCCCGGCAGGTTCCGCTTCGCATAGTCGATCATTCGGGTACGCATCTCCTCGGTGATCTGTCCGTCCTGGTCGAGCGCCGAACCGATGACCTTCCCGCCGTTGAATTGCGCGAACTTCTGCCCCGCGAAGCCGGCATCCCGCCCGCCGGGCAGTCCGTAGGTGAACATCTCACCGGATTTGTGGATGAACGTCGGCCAGGGTGTGCTCGGCCGTCCGTCTGCGTCGGCATCGCGGTAGGGCATGTGGAAGGCCTGCTCCTGCCGCACTTCGAACCTCGGCAGTGCGTCGAGGAATCCTTGCGGAAGGCCAAGATCGCCGAGGAGGTCGGGCAGCCACCCGCCCGCAGCGACGATCACGCGGTCGCCCTCCACGGATTCCCCCGTCGCCGAGGTGACACGGAAGCCGCCCGCGGGTCGTCGGGCCACCTCGGTGACCGTCCAATCGGTGAGTATCCTAGCCCGCCCGGTGTCCACTGCACGGTCGAGCATGGTCGTCACCGTGGTCTCGGCATCGATGACGCCGGCGTCGGGGTGCCACAGAACTTCGGTATCGAAGGCGAACTGCGGCCACCGTTCTGCGGCCTGTGCCGGATCGAGGACTTCGTATTCGACGCCGACGGCTTCGAAGATCTCGGCGAGGAGATCCGTGTGCCTGGCGTCGCCGAAGTCGAGAGCTCCGGTGGGAGTGATCAGCTCCGTCCCCGATTTCGCCTCGAGGTCGTCCCACAGTTCACGGGCGCGCACGACGAGTTCGGTGTAGAGACGATCCGGGTAGGCGTAACGGAAGATGCGGGCCGAACCGTGAGAGCTGCCGCGGTCGTTGGCCGGGGTATGCCGCTCGAGCACGGTGACGTCCTCGCCGCGCGCGGTCAGGGAATACGCGGCTGCGGCACCGGCCAAGCCCGCTCCGATGACGATATGGTGGGTCATAGCAGTGCTCCTGTCGAGTGGGTGACGACGGTCGGCCCGGCTTCCTCGTAGCTACTTCAGCTTGAGGTCGGTCACGCAGGTGGGCCCATCGCTTCTCGTGGAGAAATCGGTCGTACCGGTCTTGCCCTCGGCGGTGACCTCGATGGTACCGGTGATGCCGGACGGCACCCAGAAGCCGACGAACCCGTTGTCGAAGGTCGTCGTCGACTCATCCACCACTGCTTCGCCCGTCTCTGAGTCTGTGATCACCACATCGACGTCCTTCTCGCTCAACTCGCCCCGACAGGTCGTGAGGCTGTGGTAGAAGCAGTCGTGCGTCTCATCGACGAAGGGAGCGATGGAGACGTAGCTCTTCCCCTCCGGCAGTGCCATCGTCGCCTCTTGCTGTCCATCGGTGAGAACAAGTTCGTCAGGCTGGACCGAGGCCATGAGGTCGGTGGGCCTCTCGTCGACAGGCAGGCGATCGAGTTGATCGATGACTCCTGTGACGTCCTCGTCGGCCAGATCGAGGTCAGCTAGCAGCGTTTCAGCCGAACCCGACTGCACTGCTGCAGACTCTCGTGATTCTGTGGATGCTTCGCTTCCCGTTCCAGAAGCAGAACACCCGGTCAGGGCAAGAACGAAGGCCGCAGCCCCCAACACGAATTGCGTCGTCTTCATATATATCCCCATGTCACTACGGATGCAGAGCACGTATGCCGTCTTGGCAATCATACCCATAAGGGGTATAGGGTGACCGTGGCGGGTCCACGAGATGGGATGCCCTGAAAGGTTCCCATCTGCCGCCGAGCGAATCCGACGCGACCGTCTCACCGAACCAGGAGACCACTCATGAAGAAGCTCAATCCAGCCGCCCGCCTCGCTGCGGTCACCGCAGCACTCGGACTGGCTCTGGCAGGCTGCTCAACTGCGAATGACGAGGGCCACGGATCGGGCGGAGAAGACTCCCACGGCAGCCACGAGTCCGCCTCGGGCGAAACTGGTGGTTCCGACGACATGGACCACAGCGAATCCGGACACGGATCAGGTGGGCACGAAGGGCATGCCGCCGATGGCGGCGACCCGCCGAAGGGAATCACGAAGGCCGCCGACCCGAAGTTCAACGTCGGCGACACAGTCGTCCTCTCCGCCGACCACATGCCAGGAATGAAGGGTGCCGAGGCAACCGTCTCCGGCGCCTTCGACACCACGACCTACTCAATCAGTTACACCCCGACCGACGGCGGCGACCCGGTCAAAGATCACAAGTGGGTCGTCCACGAAGAGCTCAAGGACCCGGGCAAGGCACCGCTGAAGAAGGGCGACAACGCCACCGTCAACGCGATCATATGCCCGGAATGAAGGGCGCCGAGGCGACCATCGACTCAGCGACGGACGAGACCGTCTACATGGTCGACATCAAGACCGATGAGATGGAGATGACGAACCACAAATGGGTCGTCGAAAGCGAGATGAAACCCGCGAAGTAACGGAGTGGTTCACCAGGTCCGACCAAATCGTGCGAGGCAGTGCCAAAGCTTCTTGCTCTGCTGCCCGTCGAGGTCCCACACCCGCCTGGCACGTGCGACATGAATGGGGAGCAACTGGGTTGAGTTCGCCAGCCTCTCGACGATCCGCTGCGCGAGCTCGACCACATCCTGGCCCCGATATTCCGGGTGCGCCGCAATTTCGGCAACCTCGGCGACATAGCCGGGGTGAGTCTCGACAACGAGGCCGCAGCGGCCGGCTCTCTCCACGACCGCATGATCGGCGAAGCTTGGATCGACCACCAATGCTTCAACATCATCGGGCACCTTCACCCCTCCGTGGATATGGGCCTCGATGTAGTGATCGAGACGGTCGACGATGCCGCATCCCTGGGCAGCAGCCTGGCCGGCAGCCCGCTCGTCACGACGATAGTCGGCAATGAGCCTCATCCGGTCAGCAACCCCGAAGAGCTCCGGCTCAAAGGTGCTGTCCGGGTAAGCGAACGTCGCTCGCGCAAGGACCTCCGGACGGAGACGCAGGTAGGCCGACCCGAACCGCGGTGCCGGCCCAAGGGGGTCGCCGTCGAGGTCAAGTGCCCCATAGACCGGTCGGTGGTGCACCTCCACATGGTCATAGGCTCCACCGAAGATTCTCTGCTCCCAGAGCCACCGGTCGCCGCCGGGGAAGGCCGTCAGACCGCCATTGCTCGTGCCTGTGGCGAACTGGGAAAGATACTGTCCCAGCTGGAGAATCGACTCGAGCACCCCAGCCTCAGAGGCGTCATCACCGGGATGGAAATGCAGTGCCACCCGCGCCCCGACCGGCAGCTCGTGCCCTGGCGCGGAACGTGCTCGGACCCAGTGAAGTGCTGTCGCGGATGGGTCCGGCTGGTTCATCAGTCCTGCTCGGGCAGCATCCCCGCGGCCTCGACAGCGCTGCGGACGATCTCCTCGAGACCGAACTCGGCCTTCCAACTGAGCAGGGCGGAGATCCGGGTGACGTCGGCGACCAGCGCCGGCGGGTCACCGGGGCGACGCTCGCCCATTTCGGGGACGATGTCACTGCCGGTCACCTCGGCGATGGTGTCGATGACTTCCTTCACCGAGGCGCCGGTTCCGGTCCCGACATTGAACACGGTCTCCGTGGTGCCGCCGGCCTTCATGTAGTCGAGGGCGGCGATATGCGCCTCGGCAAGGTCCTTGACGTGAACGTAATCGCGGATGCACGTGCCGTCGGGGGTGTCGTAGTCGTCGCCGAAGATGATCGGCGCCTTGCCCTCCTTCAGCCGCCCGAGCACGATCGGGATGAGGTTCATGACGGCGGTGTCGGCGAGTTCGCTCCAGCCGGCACCGGCGACGTTGAAGTAGCGCAGCTTCACGGCGTTGAACGTGGTGCCCCGCATCTGCGAGGCGGTGATCTGGTTGTCGATCATCCACTCGCCGATGAGCTTCGTCTGGCCGTACGGGTTGATGGGGCGGCAGTCGAGATCCTCAGGCACCATGTCGACATCGGGCATGCCGTAGGTCGCGGCTGAGGAGGAGAAGACGAGCGATTCGATGCCGGTCGCCTCGACGGCGGCGAGGATGTTCGTCAGTGCCCCGATGTTCTGCCGAAAGTACATGACTGGCTCTTCGACTGACTCACCGACCTGCTTCTTCGCGGCGAAGTGGATGATCGAGTCCACGCTGTGTTCCTTGATCGCGGACACCAGTCGTTCCTCGGCGTCGGATGCGGCCAGGTCGAGATCGACCACGGGCAGGCCTTCGACGCGAGCGTCGATGCCGGTGGAGAAGTCATCGACGACGAGCACGTCGTCGCCGCGTTCGGTGAGCAGCCGCACCACGTGCGATCCGATGTAGCCTGCCCCTCCGGTCACCAGAACTGCCATTGACCGCGTCCTCCTTCGTCTCGTCGACACGTCGGTATCAGAATACGCGTTCAGGTGTCCGAGTTCAGATTCGGCCTGAAAGCCCAGTGGGCATAGTGTCGGAATTCGCCTTCGCCCTGGCCAGACCGAAACCGGCACTGTCACAGTGGGAAAATGCACATCCTCCTCATCTGCGATCCCGGTCCCCCGAGCCGCCGTGTGGCCGCGTTCAAGGATGAGTTCGCTGAACTCCTCAAACACGATTTCGAGTCGGAAGTGACTGTCGACGTGTGCACTGAGGCGCTCCGCGTCCAAGCCGACCATCGGCTGGAGCTGTCGACTCTCGATGCGATCGTCGACCGCTACCCCGCAGCGGACCTCGTCATCATGCTCACGGCCATTCCGCGCCATACCCAGGGCAAGCCCCTCATCGCCGAGGTGCTGCCGGCGCGCAACATCGCCGTCGTCTCCAGCCCCACCCTCGGCGCCCTGACGACGAAGCGTCGGCTGCTGAAGATCTACATGAGCTGCGTCAACCAGCTCCTACCCGACGGGCATCTGCCAGCAAAGACGCACCGTCTTCCGCGCTGGGGCCGATGGTCGAGCCGCTCCGAGTCGGGCCGTCGCACCCTTCATGCTCACACCTTCACCGGCGGAACTCGACTCGTCCTGGGCATGACCATGGCCAACGAGCCGCTGCGGATGGTCCGCAGGCTCTCACGAGCCATGGCCGCAGCCGCTGCCACGGGAGCATTCGGCATCTTCTACAGCTCCATCTGGCAGATGTCCCATCACCTCTCAACCGCTCGTCTTATTTCGATCGGCGCCATCGCCATCGCAGTTATGGTCGGCTGGCTGATCACGATCAATCGGCTCTGGGATCGCCCGGTCAATGAACGCCTGGCTCAGGTCGTCTTCTACTACAACCTGTCCACCGTACTCACACTCATCATCTGCGTGACGGGCCTCTACGCTTTGCTGGTCATCGGCATCCTCGCCGGAGGGCTCATCGTCATCGACCCCGAGTTCATGGCCCAGACGATCCACCGGCCCGAAGCCCGGCTGACGAACTACCTCGACATCGCGTGGTTGAGCGCAGCGATGGGCGTCGTCGCCGGCGCACTCGGCTCAAGCTTCGACAGCGACATCGACCTGAAGAATCTCACTCACGCCCAGCGGCTGCGTTCCCGCGTCTACATCGCCCAGGACGACGAGACCGGCAGATCCTGACGGGGGTTCCGTCCCGCTCAGGTCGGCGTTATGGTGGCCACAGACTCCGGGTCAACGCGAAACCGGAGAGACTAGGAGCAAGAATCATGACACAGTCAGTGACAGTTCCCGACCCCCATGGCTCAGAGAAGACCACTCGCGAGAACGCCGAACGCGGCTTCATCGCCTCCGACGCCCTGACCAAGAACCTCCAAACGGTTCTGGTCGACTTCATCGCTCTGAGCCTGACTGCCAAGCAGGCACATTGGAATATCGTGGGCACGAACTTCCGCGACCTCCACCTCAACCTCGACGAGGTCACGGACATCGCCCGCGCAGGCAGCGATGAGATCGCTGAACGCATGCGTGCCCTCCACGCCTCTCCGGATGGTCGCCCCGCGGTGATCGCCGAACAGACAGGGCTGCCGGAGTTCCCGAACGGAGAGATCAGCACCCACGACGCCATCGACCACATGGTCGCATCGATCGAGGCAACCGTGGCGTCGATGCGCAGCACTCATGACGAGGTCGACTCGGCGGACCCGACGACCGCCGACATCTTCCACAGCTACATCGCCCAACTCGAGCAGCAGGCCTGGTTCATCAGCGCAGAGACCCGCACTCCCAAGTGAGTCGGTGCGACTGAGCAGCCACTCTGGTCTTCGGGCCGCCTCCCCGTCCTCACGGTCGGCAGGCGGCCCTTCGTCGTCGAGGCCCGGCACCGGCATCATCGCCCGTCGATGATGCCGACGAGGTGTTCGGCAATGGCCAGCGCCGAGGTGGCTCCCGGGGAGGGCGCGTTCCTGACGAACATCGTGGCTCCCGCCCGATCGATGACGAAATCATCAACGAGTGTTCCATCCCGATTCATGGCCTGCGCGCGGATTCCACGGGTGGCGCGGTGGCCGTCACCTCCGGCGAGCGAGGGGACATAGCGGGCCGCCTCGGCGACGAACTTCTCGATCGAGAGCACCCCGGGCAGCTCACGGGCAGCGGTGGCCAAATTGGCTGCTGCGAAGCGCCAGAATCCCGGGTCGGCGGCAACGGCCAGGGAGTCGGGGATGTGGAGGCCGAGACCTCGGTAGCCTTCGCGGGAGAAGGAGAGGAAGGCATTGGGCCCGATCATCAGCCCGCCGTCGATTCGTCGGGTGACGTGGACACCGAGGAAAGGATACTTCGGGTCCGGGACGGGATAGATGAGGCCGTTGACTGCGTCACTATAGGCCTCATCGAGGATGAAGTATTGGCCGAAGAACGGCACCACGGTCGGGGTGCGGCTCTCTCCGGAACGAGCGGCTAGGCGGTCGGCGTGGAGGCCAGCGCAGACGATGACGTGGTCGAATTCCTGGGCATCGACGGGGGTGCGGACGACGGCGGTGTCACGGGTGGGGCCGCCTCGGTGGTCGATGTTCTTGACCGGGGTGGAGAAGCGGACGCGGCCGCCGTGGGCGCGGAAGTCGGCTACGAGGGCGTCGGTGAGGCCGGGGTAGTCGATGATCGCGGTGTGGGGTGAGTGGAGGGCTGCGAGGCCTTCGGCGTTCGGTTCGACATCGCGCAGACCGTCGCGGTCGACCAGGGCGATGTCGGGGACCCCGTTAGCCAGGGCACGGTCGTGGATGGCGCGGAGGCGTTCGACTTCGACATCGTCAGTGGCGACGACGACCTTGCCGCATTCATCGAATGCGAAGTCATGTTCGGCGGCGAAGTCGGTGAGGAGGGAGACACCGCGGCGACAGAGCGTAGCTTTGAGGCTGCCGGGCTCGTAGTAGAGGCCGGCGTGGACGACGCCGGAGTTGTGACCGGTCTGGTGCGCGGCTGGACGGTCTTCCTTCTCGAAGAGGGTGACGTCGGCGGAGTCGTGGCGGTTGAGGATTTCGCGTGCCACTGCGGCTCCGATGATTCCCGCACCGATGACGGCCCATCGTGTCTTCTTCGCCATGTCTCAACTCCTTCGTTGATTGCCGTCTCTGCTGCGGTTGAGTCGACTTTAGGCGACGGCGAGGTGTCTTGCGCGACCCGTCCACACCGCGGGAGTCGTGACCTTGCGGGTCACCGATTGGTCACAAGTCGACCTCGAGCGCGGACTTCTGTACCCCGATCTGTGACAATAGAGTGCAGTCTCAGTGACTCGACTACGACCGTGGCACTTTTTCTGAAACACAGAATTCGCCTGGAGTCCATAAGCCTGCCGCCTGGTCGTTTATTGATCCAGGCAGGCACAATGCCGATCACGACGTATAGCCGCAACACCCACACAAATCTACCTGACCGTAACTATAACGACGAGGTAACTTTTCTTGTGATTCGCTGATTACTTTTTCATTTCTCCGTAATGTTGTGAGGGATCTGCCAGGAAACTGCCCGTTTCCGTCCAGGCCATGCTTGGAAATGATCAGGATCCGAACGATGTGGAGAACCATGAAAAGATTGAGAGGCCGGCCCGGAACCGGTCGGAAGATCGCGGTGGGGTCTGTCGCCGCGGCGACGGCAGTGGGACTGACGCTGCTGACGACCTCACCCGGTGCCGCCGATGAACAGAATCCGAACGAAGACTCAGAAGCCTATGGTCAGTTGATCAATGCCGACATTTTGACCGCTGATGCGGTTGATGCTCTCTCGGCGTACAGCAGCTCCCCGTCCAGCACGGACGCGGACAGCACTCCGATCAATGCCGAGGTGCTCCAAGCCATCGGAGTCGAGCTCCCCGGAATCGGCATCCCGCTGATCAGCAACGAGGGCGGCGACGGCCTGCTCGAACTCGGCGAAGCAGGAGCGCTCAATGCCTATGGGCATGCTCCTGCCTACAACGATGCCACGGCCAGCGCCGGCGCAGTCGGGGCAGACGGCGGGCTCAATCTCGATGACATCAACAACGGTGAGTACGGCAACGCGAAGGTCGACCTGACCTCGGTGCTCGGCCAGCTCAACCTCGACGGCGTAACCGATCAGGTCGTCGATGAGCTCAGCCTCGAGCTCGGCGCGATCGCGTCGACCGCCAACAGCAACGGCGAAGCCGATGACTCCGAGTACGCCGTCGCCGATGGCATCCTCACGGTCTCGAGCCCCGCTGTCGGCGGCCTGTCCGACGACCTCAACGAAGTCGTAGATGGTGCCGGTGGAACTCTCGAAGAGGTCATCGGCGAAGAAGGTCTGGTCAACGAACTCGCCAGCCTAGGCGTCGATGTCAACATTCCCGGAATCGCACGCGTTGCCGTCGCAGGTGACGATGCCACCGTGTCGGTGGAGGTCCGCGATGCGCTCAACAGCGTCGTCGAGAACGTCGTCAACGAGGCGCTCGAAGACGAGGCGGGCATCGTCTCGATCGACCTCGCCAACGGCGACATCAAGATCGACCTCGCGAAGATCGTCAAGGGCGGCGACGCCTCTGACCTCAACGGCCTCAACCCGAACACCCAGGTGCTGACCTCGGACACGATCTCGAAGATCACCGATGCCGTGGCCGACGCCCTTGGCGCACTCTCCGGAAAGGTCAACGAGACTCTTTCTGACGCACTCAACGACGTTCATCTCGTTATTGACCTGCCTGCAGTGGCAACCTTGGGCCCAGTAACTGTCGCACGCGGGTCGGTGAACGTCGACGCAACGCTGGGCCAGCTCGCCGGCACGGACTCCTCCGATCCGACAATCACCACTGATCTAGATATCGCTGGGCTCCCAGTTGGCGATCTCATCTCCGACCTCACTAATCCGCTGGTCAGCGAGCTGCTTGGCATCACCGAACCGCTCATCGGCGGAATCCTCGATTCCACGGCCGATGAAGTCGCTGGCGCTGTAACCGGTATCGTCGATCCGGTTCTCGATACCCTCGACCCGGTCTTCGAGGCACTCAATCAGGTCGTCGATCTCACGATCAACGAGCAGCCGACCGCGAAGGATCCGGCAGAGGAGAGCCAGGTCGAGGGCAACAACGGACCCGGCTTCACCGTCAGTGCGGTGAGCCTGGAACTGCTCCCGGCCGCCGATGCCATCGACATCAACCTGGCCTCGTCTTCGGTCCGTGCGACCGCGGACGCTCCGGACCCGGGCGATGACGACGCGAACACCAACGCAGCGGCCTCGGCATCGGCTTCGGCCGACGCCGATGGAGACAACAACCCGGCCGCCCAGGCTGCCTCCGAGGCAGCTGCTGACAACAACGCCGACAACACGGCGTCGGCAGCAGCTGACGAGAACGCCGAAGCAGCCGCCGAGTCGGCAGCGACCGAGGACGCATCCTCCGAGGCCTCCGCCGATTCGACAACGGATGAGAATGCTTCGTCGACGGCTGCTTCGCAGGCCGCCGCGCAGGCTGACAACTCCGATGACACGAACGCAGAGGCATCGACGGCCTCGGACGCCAACTCCGCAGCCGCTGCTGAGGCCGCTTCCACCGCTGATTCCTCGAACGAGGCATCCGCAGAGGCAGCAGCCGAGTCTGACGCCAGCGCAGCAGCAGATCCTGATGCCGCCAATGAGGCAGACGCGAATGCCAACGTGAACGCAGCCGCTTCGGCCTCGGCTTCGGCCAACGCCGATGACAACGGCAATGCTGTCGCAGAGGCAGCCGCCCAGGCAGCAGCCGACAACGATGCCAACAACACGGCATCGGCAGCAGCTGACGAGAACGCCGAAGCAGCCGCAGAGTCCGCCGCCAACGAAGAGGCCTCCTCGGAGACCTCAGCGGATGCGACATCGGATCCGAACGCCTCGGCACAGCAGGCAGCCAACGCCGCCGCGAACGCCGACAACTCGGACTCGACGAACGCCGATGCTTCGGCCGCCGCTGATGCCGATCCGGCAGCTGCTGCGTCCGCAGCTTCTACCGCTGATTCCTCCTCGGAAGCTTCTGCCAACGCAGCTGCTGACGCCGACGGTGCTGATGACGGAGCCGCGGCCACCGCTTCGGACGATTCCGATGCGAATGCCAATGTGAACGCTGCCGCATCGGCCTCGGCTTCGGCCAACGCCGATGACAACGGCAATGCTGTCGCAGAGGCAGCCGCCCAGGCAGCAGCCGACAACGATGCCAACAACACGGCATCGGCAGCAGCTGACGAGAACGCCGAAGCAGCCGCAGAGTCCGCCGCCAACGAAGAGGCCTCCTCGGAGACCTCAGCGGATGCGACATCGGATCCGAACGCCTCGGCACAGCAGGCAGCCAACGCCGCCGCAAACGCCGACAACTCGGATGACAGCAATGCACAGGCATCTGCCGCAGCCAACGCCAACGCCGGTGCCGCCGCTTCTGCAGCGTCGACTGCGGACTCCTCCTCCGAGGCGTCCGCTGCAGCAGCGGCAGACGGCGACGAGGCTGATGCAGCGGCTGAAGGTGCAGAGGCGAACGCCTCGGCCAACGGCGACGAAGCCAACGCATCGTCGGCAGACGACGCGAATGAGGCTTCGGCAGATTCGGATCAGGCCGCATCGGCCAACGCCGGATCGTCGGCCAACGCCGGAACCGGAGCAGACGCCTCGGCCGGTTCGAGCACGAACGCCTCGGGCAATGCCGGTGGAGACCTTCCGCGGACGGGTGCAGAAGGCATCCCGGCCATGGTCGGATTCGCCGCACTGCTCCTCGCCGGCGGTGCTGCAGCGGTGTGGGCAACCCGCCGCTACCGCGCCTCGGCAGGCAAGCACTGAGAGGTGACTCAGCTCAGCACATGAGTTGAACCGCACAAGAGCGGGGTCGGAGCAAAAGCTCCGGCCCCGCTCTTTTCGTGCGCTCAATCGGCGTATCGTTACCGTGCGGTAATCAATCGCCTCGGATCAGTCACAACGTCGTCATATTTGGAAATGTGATGCATTTCACATACTGTGTCCACCGGAGGCTCAAGTCGCTTTGTACTCTCTCGTATGCCGAGATCAACGCGTGATGGACTAAAGCTCCAGGTCAGCCACGATCCGCTAGCCTAAGCGGAAGAGCGGCATTCAGGCCCACCTCTCCGCCGAAAGTGCTGATTCAATCACAATTCACCTTGACGCGAAAGATCGCAACCTGCATTCATTCGTTATTTGTTCGTGACTCTCTCATGACCCTCGCATTATTCTCTCATCCGCTTGTATGGTGTGATGCGTTCGACGAAAACAGCACGCCTTCCAATCGTGCGCTTGGAACTGTCGGGCGTCGCAAACGAAAGTGGATAAATATGAGTAAGCTCCGTAAAGGGCACGTTCCCGTGCGCAAGGCCGCTGTCGGCACCGCCGCAGCAGCTACCGCACTGGGACTGACCGTCATGGCTACAGCTCCCGGTGCTGCAGCCGTCAACCCCGACCCGAATGAAGATGCCGAGGCATTGGGTCAGCTCGTCCAGTCGGACCTCCTCGACGAACAGCTCGTCGACGCAGCGGGAGCGTACAGCAGCTTCCCCAGCAATCCTGAAGAGGCGAAGACTCCGCTCAACGCAGAAGCCCTCAACGCAGTCGACCTCGATCTCGGCAATGGCGTTTCGCTGCCCGTCGTCAGCCAGCCCGGCGGCGACGGCCTCCTGGAGCTCGGCGAAGCCGGAGCCCTCAACTCGTACGGCTATGCCCCGTCCGCGGACAGCGCGAAGGCCAGCGCGGGTGCCGTCGGGGAAGACGGCGCCCTCAACCTCGATGACATCAACAACGGTGCGTACGGCAATGCCAACGTCAACCTCACTCAGGTCCTTTCCCAGGCGGGCCTCGACGGTGTCACCGACCAGATCGTCGACGAGCTTTCGCTCGAACTCGGCGCGGTCGCATCGACGGCAGAAGCAAAAGGATCCGATGAGGCGACCTCTGAATACGCCGTGGCCGACGGAATCCTCACAGTCTCCAGTCCGGCAGTCGGCGATCTGTCCGACTCACTGAACAAGGTCGTCGACGGTACGGGCGGCACGCTCGAAGACGTCATTGCCAAAGAAGGCCTGGCCGACAAACTCGGCAACGCCGGCATCAACGTGAAGACCGGACTTGCCGACATCGAACTCGGCGGCGAGAACACCACCGTCAACGTCGAGGCTCAGGACGCCCTCAACAGCGTCGTCGAGAACGTCGTCAACGAGAAGCTCGAAGACAAGTCGGGCATCGTCTCGATCGACCTCAAGAACGGCGACATCAAGATCGATCTCGCCAAGGTCGTCAAGGGTGAGAACGGCGAGGACCTCAACAGCCTCGATCCCAACACCCAGGTGCTGACCTCCGAGACCATCGGAAAGATCACCGACGCAGTCGCCGACGCACTCGGCAGCCTCTCCGGCAAGCTCAACGAAACCCTCAAAGATGCTCTGAACGATGTTCGCGTCGAGGTTTCGCTGCCCGCCAAGGCCACGGCAGTCGGAGTTCCCGCAGCTGACGGCAAGGTCAACATCGACGCCACCCTGGGTCAGCTCGCCGGCACCGGCGAAGGCGATCCCAAGGTCACCACCGACCTCAAGCTCGCTGGAATCGACGTCGGAGAGCTCCTGAACTCCATCACCGGACCGCTGCTTGAGAAGCTCACCGCAGTGACCAAGCCCCTCATCGGCCCGATCCTCGATGCTACGGCCGACGAGGTCTCCGGTAACGTCACCGAGATCGTCGATCCGCTGCTGTCCGACCTCGACCCAGTATTCGAAGGGCTCAACCAGGTTGTCGATCTGACGATCAATGAGCAGCCGACGAAGCGGGACCCTGCTGAAGACAGCAACGTCAAGGGCACCGACTCAGACGGCTTCACCGTCAACGCGGTCAGCCTCGAGCTCCTCCCGAACACAGGTGGAACGCAGACACAGGCAGCGAACGCTGTGGCCGACATCAACCTGGCGTCCTCCTCGGTTCGGGCGACCGCTGCCGACGATGCTCCCGGCGATGACTCGGCAACCGCAGACGCCGACGACTCGGCTTCTGCCACCGCAGACGCCGACGACTCCGCATCCGCCGATGCGAACGATGCAGCATCCGCCACCGCTGATGCCAACGATGCAGCATCCGCCTCGGCTGATGCCGATGACGCTGCTGCTGCCAATGATTCAGCGAATGCGTCCGCCGATGCTGACGACTCCGCCTCGGCAACTGCCGATGCAGACGCTTCGGCTGCCGCATCCGACGATGCGAATGCCGCTGCTTCGAGCAACGACGAGGCCAACGCCTCGGCGGATTCCGACGTCAACGCGAACGCTTCGGCTGCTGTTGACGGCGGCGGCGACCTGCCGCGTACAGGTGCCAACGGCACTCTGGCACTGGGAGGGCTTGCCGCGCTCCTCGTCGCCGGTGGTGCAGTTGCCATCTACCTGACTCGTCGTCACCGTGCAGGTCTCTGAGATCTAAGCGTGTGAACGCCGAATCGGCGGGGTCGGAGTGAGAACTCCGGCCCCGCCGTTTGCGTGCCCGCCGTCTGCGTCGACTTCGCGCCAAAGCCAGCCGGCGATGTTCGCGCGCCCTACAACCCGCGCCCGGCCTCCCACGGCTCGTCGGAGGCCCCGGTGATCAAAGCGTTGACTGACATGGCCTGCGCATCGGTGAACGAGGCGACATAGTCCACAACCGCGCGCGCCCGACCGCGCCGCACGATCCCGGCTGCACCCTCCTCCCCCAATGCCCCGGGGTTCCGTGAGTACAGGTCCGAATACTCCTGCGTGGCGGCCTCTACAGAGTCGACGAGTCGTCTGGGAATCCGCGTCGCCTCATCCGGGTCGAGCAGCCACTCGTGGAATCCTTCGACCAGGGAGGCGATGATCCGCGTCTGCCCACGCTGGTAGACGGCCAGGTCAGACCGTTCGAGCACGAATCGCGAATGCACGAATTTGAGCACCACGACATCATGCCAAGCCTCCTGGCTCAGTCGCACATGCCCGCTGCGGATATGCGGGTCCGGGTCGACGACGATCGAGGCCTGCAACCGGTCGATCCACCGTCGG
Source organism: Brevibacterium sp. LAARM3_SD1 (assembly GCF_057364765.1). Lineage (NCBI taxonomy): Bacteria > Bacillati > Actinomycetota > Actinomycetes > Micrococcales > Brevibacteriaceae > Brevibacterium > Brevibacterium sp. LAARM3_SD1. Next base: position 20,301 of record NZ_JBNFOL010000003.1, read on the forward strand.
GTGAATCCGGTGACCGCCCGATCCGCCTCCAGTCCCCCGTCGTAGGGAACGCCGAGCAGTCCTTCGACGAGATCCCGGTTGACTCGCTCCACCGAATCCCGGAACGCCTCCTCTGACGCGATCCACGGATCCTTCTCCTGCGTGTGTCGCCGAATCGCCTCCAACGCATGCCCCGGCCGCCGCCGATCCAGCTCAGAAGAATCGAGACCCGCCAACTCGCGATGATCGCGCATCCACCGCCCGAGCTCTGCGGATACAGCCGTGTACTGCAACACGTTCGACCGGTAGAAGTCGTCCAGGTCGTGCACCGCATACGCAATATCGTCGGCGACATCCATGACCGCACACTCGAGCGTCTGCTGATACTTCCCGATCGCCGGAAACGCCGAGAGCACGTCCGCCATCTCCTCGACCTCAGTGGCATAGGCGGAGAACTTCATCGCTCCCTCGCCGACATCGTCGCCGACCCCGCGGGGCATCCGCGCCGCCGACGACGCCCGATCGCCCGTCCATTCCCCGCGCTCCCACGGATACTTGAGCACCGCAGCTCGAACCGCACGCGTGAGATTGAGACCGCGCGCCGTCGCCTCGCAGCTGTCGAGAGCGGTGAGAATCCGAAACGTCTGCGCGTTCCCCTCGAACCCGTCGTCGAGGCGCAGCACCTGCCGCGACACCCGGTCGAGTTCCTTCTCGCCGAGGTGGCCGAACGGCGGGTGCCCCAGATCGTGGGCGCGCGCGCCTGCACGACAACAGGATCGCACCCGCCGAGGCGGCTGACCGTATCCCGGGTCGCCTCGTCCGCGTTGATCAACGTGATCGCAATCGACCGGGCCACCGCGGAGACCTTGAGCGAGTGAGTCAGCCGGTTGTGGATGACGGTGCCGGACCCGGCCTGCGGGATGACCTGGGTGACCGAGGCCAGGCGGGAGAAGAACGGGGAGAACCGGATCCGTTCGATATCGACGCGGAACTCGTCTTCTCCGGGGCGGGCCTCCTCGGCGACATTGCGATCGCGGCCCCCGGTCAAGTGAAATCTCTGGCGTTCCATCTCACCAGCCTACCGATTGGCACCGGCCCACGCGGAACGGAACACCGGCGGCAAGGCGACCGAGATCCTTCTCTATACTTTTGTAGTGGGCGAGGTCCGGAGTCTGGCTCCGACGCTTTCAGGAGGACAACACACGATGTCGGCGAAGAACAGCGCTGCGGCGCGGTGGGCAGCCACCTTGGATCACGGCAAGACCGTCGGTCTGCGCAACTCCCGCAGGAGTGCCGCCGGGCTGCTGCTCATCTGTCTCCTCTTCGTCGTCTCCGGTCTGTGGATGGCCTTCGACGACGACGGCATCTTCATCGCGATCATCGGCTGGATCACCGTCATCTTCTTCGGTTTCGGCCTGATCGTCTTCGTCGGTCGACTGTTCTCCTTCAAGCCGTCCGTCACCGTCTCCACCGTCGGCATATCGAGCCCGACGACGGCACGGGCAGGTACAGTGACCTGGGCCTCGATCCTCGAGGTGCGCACTGTCCGTCAGAATTCCAACACCTTCATCGAGATCGCCATCACCGAGGATGAGGCCATGCACCAGTCGGCCGCCGGACTCGGAGTGGCCACCGCGGTGAATGAGGACGGCAGCGAACAGCCGGTACTCTGGCTGCCGAATGGATTGAAAGCGAACTCAGAGGAGCTCGTCGCCTGGCTCGATACGGAGCGGAAAACACGTGGTTCAGCCTGAGTCTGCCGACCACCTGCTCGGCCGGCTCTACCTCACTGTGGACGCGTCCGTCGCTATCACCAATTCAGCGGTTGCCCGGGTCATCGACACATAGCGATCCACGCCTCCCTGTATCCCGGTGTCGAAGGTGTCCGGGTCCACGACAATCACCAGATCGAATTCCAACCCTTTGACCTCGGCAGGGGCCATCACACTGACTCGCTCAGCCTCCGCGAAGCTCCACGAGGCCGGTGACACTGTGATGACGCAGACCGTTCCCTCGTCGTGAGAGTCCAACCACGAGTCAACGAGTGATGGCACCTCGTCTGCCCGGCAGTATCCGACCGAACTTCCCGATTGCCGCACCGATTGCGGCACGTTCGCGTGTGGGAGGACAGCACGGATCACTGGTTCTGCCGCGGCCATGACCTCGGCGGGGGTGCGGTAGTTGATGCTGAGGCGAACTTCGCTGACGGCGAGGCCGAGCTCGCTCATCCGTTCCTGCCAGCTCTGGGCGAATCCGTGTCGCGCCTGTGCCCGATCGCCGACGATGGTGAAGCTCTTCGACGGACACCGGTCCAGGAGCATGTGCCACTGTGCATCGGTGAGCTCCTGCGCCTCGTCGACGATGATGTGGCCGAAAGGGCCGGCCAGACGATCAGCATCTGGAGTCTCCCGCCCCGAGGGGTTGTCCAGTGCGCCCCGCAGATCGTCACCCCTCAGCATCGTCATCTGCTTCAGTTCGCTGTCGTCTGCGGCGATGAGGTGCTCGACGACGTCGGCCATCCGGTCCTGTTCGGCCGCCGCTTCCGCCGCGGCTCGGCGCTTCCTGCTCAGATCGGCTGGATCGCCGATGCGGCGCCTGGCCGCGTCGATGAGCGGGACATCGGCTTTCGTCCAGGCCCTGGGGTCGGCGCGCTGAAGGCACGCTGCCTCCTCTTCGGTCAGGTCGGGAGCAGCCAGGCTCAGGTAGGCCGGAACGCTCCACAGGTCGCCGACGATGTCCAATGGGTCGAGAATCGGCCACGCGGTGCTCAGGGTCGCTCGCAGGTCGGGGTCCTGGCTGAGGAAGCGGCGCACCTCAAGAGGTTCGGCATCCTCATCGGCGTCGACGACCGCCTCGGTGAGAATCTCCACCAACTCGTCCCAGACCTGGTCTCGAGCCGCGTTGTGATCGACGTCCGCATCGACAGAGGAGAACGCCGCCGCCCAATCGCCTGGCGTGACAGTGAGGTCACCGCTGACAGTGTCGATGACCATGGCGGTGGTGGGCGGTTCCTCGTAGATGCTCACCGCCCGCTCGATGACCGCTCCGGGGTTCAGATTCTCCTTGAGGCGAGCGCTGCGATCGTCATCCTCGACGGTGGCGCCTTCCTTGACCAGGTCGTCTAGCGTGCACAGACGAACACCGTCTTCGCCGAGGCGGGGCACAACGTCATCGACATATGACAGATACGTGTGGTTGGGTCCGATGAAGAGCAGTCCTCCTCCCCTGGCGATGCCGGAGTCGCTGTAGAGAAGGTAGGCGGCGCGGTGCAGGGCGACCACGGTCTTTCCGGTTCCGGGCCCGCCGTCGACGACCATCGGGACATCGGCCGGGGCACGGATGATCGAATCCTGGTCGGCTTGGATGGTGGAGAGGACATCGTGCATCTTCGCTGACCGGCTCGTGCCCAGCGAGGCGATGAACGCCGACTGATCATCCAGAGACGCGGTGTCGTCGACGGACTCCGAGGCGAAGCTTTCGTCCCAGTAGTCCGAGATCAGGCCGTTCGCCCAGCGGTAGCGGCGCCGTGTGGACAGCCCCATCGGGGAGGCGAGGGTGGCGGCGAAGAACGGCTTGGCCATGGGTGTCCGCCAGTCGATGAGCAGGGCATGTTCGTCCTCGTCGCGCAATCCCATACGGCCGATATAGACGGTGTCTCCGGACTCGGCAAACACCATCCGACCCAGACAGACATCGAGGTCGAAGCGGCGCAGCACGTTCAGTTCGGACGACAGCCGGTGGATCGCGGTGTCCCGTTCCAGTGCCGCTTCGCCGCCACCTCCGGAAGATCGGCGGAGTTCCGCCAGGCGGGCCTCGAGCGTGGCGACTTCACGGTCGAGCTGGCGGGCGATGCGGGCGAAGTGGAGCTCGTCGGAGGCGATGAGATCTGCGGTCGTTTTGGCGGACAGTCGGGCGGTCAGGTCGAAGACAGTGGCAGGCACACAGGCTCCTTGATCGGATAGACCGGAAGAGTGAAGTCACCATTGTTCCCGCTGACCGGGGTCTTGCGGCAAGGCCCGTCCGTGGCATATTCTGATAATGGCAGGCACCCTGGTTCTCGGGTTCTCGCCCCTCAGGTGACGGGCCACATTACGGTGCTTCGTCCTTTCCTGGAAGCAATCTCGAACGGCTGCGCCCTGCGGCACGGTGTCTGACTCCTGCCGGGTCAATTGCCGATCTCCTAGACCAGGAAGTGCGGCCGGTGATCGCCAACCACAGGCCGCAGACGGCCATGATGATGCCCCCGACGAGCCCGCTACCCGATCGCAGTCCCGCCTCTCCGTCGATGAACACCTGTGTGACCCCCACGAGGACGATCACGCCGAAGACCAGAACTGCCACACCCATCATGCGCAGGATTGTCTTCGAGCGTCCGAGGACGAAGATCGCCAGGTAGGCGACGAGGACCAGGAGTGTCCCGAACCCGACGACCGTCTTGAAGATCGCATCCTCAGGGTCGTCGGCGGCGGTGACGAGGCAGTAGACGCCGATCCAGCCGATAAGGGCGCACGGCACCACGATGGTCATGATGATCGCGGAGGCCGTCTCGATTGCGGATTGAGCCCGGGCCAGTCCGGATGAGATCTGCTGGCCCCGCTCCTGGCACCGTGAGATGCGGACGTTGACGATGACTGCAGTTAGTGGCCATCCGATGAGCACGAGCACACCGAGGATATAGAGAGAGATCGCGATGGCCTCGGCGAACCCGCCGAGCAGGGCAGCACCGACGATGAGGATCATCCCCGGTGCAAGGAAAATCAAAAGGGTCTCTCTCATCCGGGCTCCTAGTCCGATGGCTCGCTTCTCGGCGAATCGCTGCGCCTTCAGTATGGCATGCAACGCCCCGTGGCCTTCCGATCCTGCGGATCCCGGATCCTTGAGACTCGTGTCACAGCATCGTATGGTGAAGATACCAGTAGGAGGTGGTCACAATGACCGGAGTCAATGAAGATTTCTACCAGCCCCAGACCCACCCCGGCGACATCATCGAAGTCGAGGACGAAGAAACCGGTGAGATGGTCAAGCACATGATCTACCTCGACGAGTTCGGCAACGGCACGAAGACCCGCCCCCTGACCGAGGACGAGCTCAAGGACCTCGACGAGGCCTGATCAACTCCCTCACCGAGGCGGCTCACCACCGGGCGCGCACGGTTTCGGTGGGGCCGTCGACCTCGGTGAAGCCGGCGTCGACGACGCTGACCTGCTGCTCGTTGGCCGCCCACGCTTCCTTCGTCGCCGTGGTCACGCGCAGGCTGAACCCCGACTCACGCCAACGATTCCGCACCTCGGCGGGCATCTGCTCGAATGCCAGCTGTGCGGCGTGACCGCACTGGGCGGCCGCCTTCCCGGTCGTCAGCGTGAGCTCGGGTGAGAGTTCGATCGACACGACCGCCGCGGCGGCGGGAACCGAGGATTCGCCCTCATCGGGGAACTCGGTGCCGCCGACCTGCAGCTTCTTCAGCTCGAGCGGCAGAGGTTCGACGGGTCCGGGGACGAACACGAATGCCTCGGCGGGGGCGAAATCGTCCGTGCCTCCGTGGGTCACACCCACACACCCGAGGGCGCGTGCGTCCTCAAGCTTCTTCCCGTCACCACGGCGCACGACCTTGCGGATGGCTCCGTCACGCCAGTATTCAACGGCCTCGTTCCATTCCCCACCCGATTGCGAGCGCGGGTCGTCGAGGAAGGTCACGACGGCGCGGGAGGTGGCCTCGAGGACGTCGATGTGGCGGGCGATGGCGGTCTTGGACCGGCGCACGACGATCGGCAGGGACCACGGGATATCGTGGTCGGTTTCGTGTCGGCGCATGTGTTCGGTCACGGGTTCGCTCCTGCAGTGTCTTCGGCGGTGAAGGACTGGTGTCACAGTCCCCTTGTCATAACAGCGACGGTCGGCGGATATTCCGGATCTTCGCAGGTGAGTCCTACCGTGGCCGCCGCCGCTGCCCTCGCTAAGCTTGGAAGCATTGCCGCCGACCAAGAATGAGGCTGATGATTCCCGGCGTGACCGTCGACCCCGCGCTCACCGATGCGCTGCTCGCCACCATCCCTGCCGACATCGTGGCGTCGATGTCGCCCCAGATGCGCGAGGTCATGGCCATCCAGGCCACCCGGGCCGACGAATGCCGCCGGGCCGGTGAGGAATTCGCCGCGGCTGCCGGAGACCTCTCCCCTGCCGCTCAATCCTTGGCAGCCCAACGCGCCGAATACCGGGCCGAGCGCACGCTGTGGAACGAAGGCGGCCCCACCATGGCCCGCACGGATGATCACCACATCCGCACCGCCGGGGTCGACGTTCCGATCCGCATCCATCGCCCCACCACCGAGGCGGTCCTGCCCGGTCTCCTGTTCCTCCACGGCGGTGGGTTCAGCCTCGGCGACCTCGATACACATGACCGGATCATGCGCTTGCTCGCCGCTGCCGGCGGTTTCGCCGTGATCGGAGTCGACTATTCGCTGTCGCCGGAGGTGAAGTTCCCGCAGGCGCTGCACGAGTGTGCCGGGGTCGTCGACCACCTCGCCCGTCACGGTGAGGAGTTCGGCATCGACGGAGAACGTCTGGCCATCTCCGGAGATTCTGCCGGGGCGGTTCTCACCCTCGGCGCAGGTCTGCTTCTGCGCGATGAACCGGAGACCATCGGGGCGAATCCCGCGAGCTTCTCGGCTCTGCGCGCCCTCCTGCCCATCTACGGCAGCCACGGTCTCATCGACTCGGCCAGTCGCAGGCTCTACGGCGGGGACTGGGACGGCATGGGCATCCACGACCTCAGCAACCTCCTCGACGACTACCTGCCGACCCCGGAGGACGAACACTCACCGCTCGTCGCACACCTCACCGCCGATCTGTCCGGTCTGCCGCCGGTATTCGTCGCCGCCGCCGGGCTCGATCCGCTGCGCGATGACAGCCGGGCATTGGCCAGGACCCTGCAGCGGGCGGGTAACGACGTCCGCTTCGAGGAGTATCCTCATGTGCTCCACTCGTTCCTCCACTTCGGTCGGATCCTCGACGACACGAATGCCGTGCTTCACAATGCCGCCGAGTTCGCAGCACGCCACCTGAGTTGATTTCGGCGGCCGTCTGCCGCGCCGGCACGGGCGAGACGGGGCTACGATCAGCCGCTTCCGAGGAAAATCCGAAGATGTACTAAAAGTGAATCACTACGGTGTTCCGATGACCAGATTGCGACGTTGGCCCTACACCTTTGCCATGGCGCTCGCCCTCCTCGTCGGAGCGGCCGCCGTGTTCTCCTCCCTCTACCTCGATCTCCCGCTGCGGGATCCCGACGGTTTCCTCGGGCCCTCGTACATCCGGCTGCCCTTGTTGGCTCTCGGATTCATCGGCGGCGGTCTGGTCGTGGAAGCGGTGAGGCGAAGCGGGTGGCGGAACCTGCCGACGACCATCGCCGACGTCGCCCGGAAAGAGTGGAACACTCACCGGCTGCTGTGCATCGGCGCCGGACTCCTGAGCTTCTACATCTGCTACGTGGCCTATCGCAATCTCAAGAGCGTGCTGCCGGTGTACCGCGAAGGCACGCTCTTCGATCGGCAGCTGTTCCGACTCGACAACTGGCTCAGCTTCGGACACACCCCGTCGGTGTTGCTGCACGATCTCCTCGGCACCGGCATCGCGGCGAACATCCTGTCCATCGTCTACCTCGCCTACCTTCCGGCCATCCCGATCACCCTCGGCGGGTTCCTCGTGCTCAACCGCAATCACAGAATCGGCGCCTGGCTCGCGACGACGTTGAGCCTCAACTGGGTTCTCGGCACGGTCAGCTACTACCTCCTGCCCTCGGTCGGACCGGTATTCAGCCATCCTGAGGCCTACCGTGCGCTTCCCGACACCGGAGTCAGTCAGCTCCAGGAATCCCTCATCGACACCCGGCTCGAGTATCTCAGCAATCCCATTGGCAGCGACTCCATCCAGGGCGTCGCCGCGTTCGCTTCGCTCCACGTCTCGGTGACCTTCGCCGCGGCTCTCTTCATGACGCTGACGAAACAGAAGCGCATCGTCCAGACGATCACGTGGGTCTTCTTCGCAGTCACCGTCGTGGCCACCCTCTACTTCGGCTGGCACTACATCCTCGACGACATCGCCGGAATCGGCATCGGATGGGCGTCGGTGGCCATCGGGGCATGGGCTACCGGGCATCGCAGACCACGCCGAAAGCCGATCGTACCCGTACCTGCCCAGTCGGAATCGACCGTGCCCGACAACGTGCCCAGTTCAATGCCCGACACCGAGGCGGCTTCCCTCGAACCGCTCGACGCCGTCCCGGACACCGCCTCGGAGCTGTCAACCGACGAACGACTCGGCCGTCCGGCTTAGCCCGGTCGGGGCCGGGCATCCCACCGGCGGATTCTGCTCGCGACCCCGCCGGCGGTATACTGAAGGTACTTGCGAACCCGTTTTCGGGTTCCCTGCGTCGTCAGGACGCCTCGTCTCTGCAGCTGGGTGAACAACCCGCGCATGTTTTTACGAAGCCGTTTTCTCTCGGCGATCGAGAGCGCCGACAGCGCTCATTCCATGACCGGAAACGGCTGCCTGCCAACTATTCACGGCACTGGCACGCCCTCCGGCACGTCGAAGGGCCATCCCATCACTACTTCACAGACACGCACCAATCCCCGCAACACCCGCACCCGCGGCAGCAACAACCGAAACACCAACACAACCAGCACCGGCAATCGCGCGAAGAAGGCCACTCAGGCACCGACCACCTTCGCCGAGCTCGGTGTCCCCCAGAAGCTGGTCGACACGCTGAGCAAGGAAGGCAAGACCCAGGCCTTCCCGATCCAGCAGGACACCCTGCCCGACACGCTGGCCGGCCGCGATGTGCTCGGCCGAGGAAAGACCGGGTCCGGCAAGACCCTGGCCTTCTCCATTCCGCTCGTCACCCGCCTGGCCGAATCCGGCAAGGGATCCCAGAAGTTCCGCCACCCGCGCGGACTCGTGCTCGCTCCCACCCGCGAGCTCGCCACGCAGATCACTGAGGTCATCGACCCGCTGGCGAAGTCCGTTGGCCTGAGGACGACGACGATCTTCGGCGGCGTCAAACAGAAGCGGCAGGAGAACGCACTCAACTCCGGCGTCGACATCGTCGTCGCCTGCCCCGGCCGCCTGGAGGACCTGCTCCAGCAGGACATTCTCACGCTTGAGAACATCGAGGTCACCATCCTCGACGAGGCCGACCACATGGCTGACCTGGGCTTCCTGCCCGGTGTCACCCGCATCCTCAAGCAGACCCCGGCCGAGGGGCAGCGGATGTTCTTCTCCGCCACGTTGGACAACGACGTCGACAAGCTCGTCCGTCGTTTCCTCCACAACGAGGTTCTGCACTCCGTGGATGAGGCGACCTCCCACGTTTCGGCCATGACCCACCACGTGTTCGAGGTGTCGGTCGACGACAAGAACGAACTCGTGCACAAGCTCGCCTCCGGCACGGGCCGCCGCATCCTCTTCACTCGCACGAAGCACCGGGCCAAGCGCTTCGCCCGCCAACTCACGGCAGCGGGCATTCCCGCCGTCGACCTGCACGGCAACCTGTCGCAGGGCGCGCGCGATCGCAACCTCGCCGCGTTCACCGATGGTGAGGCGAAGGTGCTCGTGGCCACAGACATCGCCGCCCGCGGCGTCCACGTCGACTCCGTCGAGCTCGTCGTCCACGTCGATCCCCCGACCGAGCACAAGGCGTACCTGCACCGCTCCGGTCGCACCGCACGTGCCGGCAGCGCCGGTGACGTCGTCACGGTGATGACCGCCGAAGAGCGCAAGGACACTCAGATCCTCCTGCGCAAGGCCGCCATCAAGGCGACCCCGCAGAAGGTCAACGCAGAGTCCCCCGAGGTGACCGAGCTCGTCGGTGAGATCGCCGAGTACGTCGCCCCGCAGCCGAAGGAACCCATCCAGCCGCGCAAGAAGACCGAACCGGCGAAGTCCGGTGGTCGTTCCTCACGCCGTCGCCGAGGCGGTCGCGGCGGCCGCGGCGGAAGCGCAGGCCGCGACGGCGCCGGGGAGAGCACTCGCACGAATTCGCGCAACAGCGAGTCCGGTCGCACTGGTCGGGGCGGCCGCAGCGGCGAAGGCAGTCGCCGCCGCGAGACCGGTCGAGGAGGCCGCTCGGGCAATCAGACCTCAGGAGCGCGCACCGGCCAGTCCGCCGGCCGCCGCACTGCAGACTCCCGTGGCACGAGCCCTGAGACCCGTCGCCGCAATCGCGTCCGCACCGGAGGTTCGCAGCAGGTCTACTCGACCAGCAGCTGACACCCTCACGATGTAATAACTCTCTGCATATACTACACTTTGGTGTACTGTATGCGGAGAGTTATTCTTCTACGACCGAGGGACGGGAATCAGTAGGATTGCGGCATGGAGCCATCGGAGGCCGCGGGCGCTCACGACCCGATCGCAGAGAACATGTACACCGGATCGCAGAACAGCTTTCCCGACGACCTCATCGACTCCTCCGACCTGTCGGACGCCGACCGCGAGCAGATCGCTCAGCTCATGAACGCGCTTGCCCGACTGCGCAAGGCCGAGCGCACCCTCTCCGAGGCTTCGCGCAGATTCATGAAGCTCAGCGAACAGGACATGCGTGCGCTGCACTATCTCATCGCAGCGAAGCGGCAGAACGCGGTGGTGACTCCGAAGATGCTGTCTGCCCACATGGTCATGTCGGCGGCCTCGGTGACGAAGCTGATCAATCGCCTGGAGCGGGAGGGGCATGTCATCAGGAAGCTGCATCCCAGCGATCGCCGGGCATACGCCATCGACGTCACTGCGGCGACAGCACGCTCGGCACGAGAGACTGTGGGACGTGCTCAGGCCAGACGAGTCCATGCCGCCGCCGACCTCACCAGCCGCGAACGCGATGCCGTCATCCGCTTCCTCGACGGCATGGCCGAGGAGCTGTCCCTGAGCAACGCCGACTGGGCGAAGCAGCTGTGATCGGAGGTCCCCGGTGAGCCACGACCGTGAGCACCTGACCCTCGTCTGGTTCCGCGACGACCTGCGGGTCGACGACCACGAGGCACTGACCGAAGCCCGCGCCGACGGTCAGGTCATCGGCCTCTGGATCAGAGAGTGTCGCGATGACGACGGGCTGGGCCCACGCCCGCTGGGAGGGGCAGCTCGCTGGTGGGCACACGAGTCCCTGAGAGCCCTGGAGTCAGAACTCGCGACGCTCGGGATCCCGCTGCTCTTCGCCGCAGGTTCTGCCGCAGACATCATCCCCCGAGCCGCCGCGGACCTGGAGGTCGATGCGGTCCGCTGGTCGCGCCGCTATGCACCGGCCTCCCGTGACCTCGACGCGCAGATCAAGACGCGGCTGACCGATGCCGGGTGTCCGGCGCACTCCCATTGCGGTGCGCTTCTCGTCGAGCCTTGGACGGTCAGCCCGCAGGGCGGAGACTTCTACAAGGTCTTCACCCCGTTCTTCAAAGCCGTCCGCGATTGCACAGTCGGCGACGTCCTCCCTCCGCCTGCCGAACAGAAGCCTCTGTCCGATGCGCGACGGAAATCCCTGGACGGGCACCCCTGGGTGCGCAGCCTCGAGAGTCTCGGTCTGCTCGACGGGACCGATACGGCCTCCGGCGATTTCGCTTCGGCTCGGACTCCGCAATGGTGGCGCACGACCGTGGCCGAGCACTGGAACCCCGGGTGCAGGCAGGCGGCCCGAGAGCTCGCCTGCTTGGGCGACGGGCTCGACGGCTACGCAGATTCTCACGATGTCCCCGCAGACCCTGACAGCACGTCAGGCCTGTCGCCGCGACTGCGCTTCGGCGAACTCTCCCCCCGCCAGCTGCTGGCAGCGGCCCTGGACATACCGGAGGTGAGGGACGATGATCGGCAGGCATGGATCCGCCAGCTCTACTGGCGGGAGTTCTCCTGGCACCTGACCTATCACCTGCCGGCCGTCGAATCCGAACCGATGCGACCTGAATTCTCGTCCTTCCCATATGAGGACGACCCCGAGGCACTCGAGCATTGGTGCAGCGGCACGACCGGGATCGACTTCGTCGACGCCGGCATGGCTCAGCTGTGGCAGACCGGATGGATGCACAATCGAGTGCGGATGGCCACGGCGAGCTTTCTCACGAAGAATCTGCTGATCCACTGGTGGCACGGCGAGCAGTGGTTCTGGGACACGCTGGTCGACGCCGATGAAGCCAACAACCCCGTTTCGTGGCAATGGGTGGCCGGGTGCGGAGCCGATGCGGCTCCATATTTTCGGATCTTCAATCCCGAACGCCAACGTGAGCGTTTCGATCCCGACTGCGAGTACGTGGGCAGGTGGTTGGGCCGCGGTCCGGGTGGTCTCACTCGGGCGGAGCGCTCGCAGGGTGATCGCGAGCCGATCGTCGATCTCAAGGCATCGCGCCAGGCGGCATTGGCCGCCTATGACCGGATGAAGAGTGAGGCGAAATGAGCACGACGAACGGTCGCAGGATTCTCATGGCCGGGTGCGGAGACCTGGGCACACGGCTGGGCCTGCGACTGGTCGACCAGGGGCACCGGGTGATCGGACTGCGCCGACGCGTCTCCGAACTGCCCGACGCCTTCGAGACGATTAGTATGGACCTCTCCGGATTCGGAGCTCCCGGCCGCGATAGGGTCGATGCCGCGGACCGCAGCGATCCGCGACTGGACGCACTCGATGCGGTCGTGATCACTCTGACTTCGGACGAACCGACTCGGACCGGGTACGAACGGGCCTACCTCCACGGGCTGAGAGGTCTCGCCCGCGTGCTCGGGTCACAGCCGGGCCGAGTCGTCCTGGTCTCCTCCACGCGGGTCCTTGCGGAGGACGACGCGTGTGATCACCGAAGACGCTCCACTCGCCCCAGGGTCCGGGCCGGGTGAGGTCCTCGCTGCGGCCGAGTCCGAGGCGGCCGAGCTCTTCGACCACCTCACGATCGTCCGCCCGGCTGGTATCTACGGACCTGGCCGCACCCGCCTCATCGACTCCGTGCGACGCGGCCAGCGGTTCAACCATCAGCGGTGGACGAATCGCATCCACCGAGACGACCTCGTGCGCGGCCTCGAGCGCTTGGCACTCGGCTCGGAACCGCCGGACCTGGTCCACGCTGTCGATTCGCTTCCTGCCCAGATGGGCGACGTCGCCGCCTTCATCGCCGGCCGCCTCGGCGTGCCCGTCCCCGGCCATTCCGACGACGAGAAGCCGAGCGGCAAACGAATCGACGGGTCTCGCTTCCGCTCGCTCATGGGCGAACTCGGCTACCCCACGTACCGGCACGGCTTCGCTTCGATGCTGACGGCAGCCCCCTGATCATGGACAAAACCAGGAACGTTCAGGCTCGGCGCCGCGCCTCGGCTGCGATGTTCTTCGCCATGGCGGGAAAGATGAAGCGATGAAACGGGGCGACGAGGGCCCAGTAGATGCGGCCTCGCACTCCAGTGGGGATGAAGGTCGCCGTCTGGTGATACTCACAGCCTTCGACTGAGTCTGTCAGAGCGAATTCGAGCCACGCGTGACCGGAGACCTTCATCTCGGCGCGCAGCAGAAGACGAGAGTTCGGTTCCAGCTGTTCGACTCGCCACCAGTCGACGGGATCGCCGATGCGCAGGCTGTCGGGCAGCCGTCGGCCCCGGTTGAGGCCAGCGCCTCCGACTGCTTTGTCCCAGATCCCACGAATCTTCCATGCCAGCGGCCACGAGTACCAGCCGTTGGTCCCACCGATCCCCTCGATCACAGGCCACACCTCGGCGGCGCTGACACCGCTGATCGTCGTCGACCGCTCATCGGTGAAGATGCGCCGGCCGGACCACTTCGGATCACTGGGCGACGGCTGGGCCGCCTCGTCGAGCTCTCCGGCGTCGGCGTCCCAGTTCGTATCCACGGCACCTTCGACTTCGCGGCGCAGGGCGAGTCGGACGGCGTCGGCGAACCCGATGAGCCCGGACTCGGGCGGCGGAATGACCTCATCAACCTCGTGCGACGAAGCCACCGCGTCTTCCTGCAAGGATTGGACGAGCGGCAAGGTGAGGTTGAACGGCAGCGGGGTGACCAACCCGACCCAGATGCCTGAAAGGGTCGGCGCGGGAAGAGGCAATGCGATGACGTGGCGGGGCTTGAGCCCCGCGACGGCGGCAAAGGTCCGCATCACCTCGGCATAGGTGAGGATCTGACGCGAACCGATATCGAAGGAGCGGTTGACCGGCCCCTCCACATCGGCCGCGGAGAGAAGGTAGTAGAGCGCGTCCCGAACCGACAGCGGCTCGACACGGTTGGCCACCCAGTCCGGTGCCGGCATCCAGCGCAGGGTCGTGGCGAGATGGCGGATCATCTCGAACGAGGCAGAGCCGGAGCCGATGATGATGCCGGCGTTGAAGACGATCGCGTCGACCTCGGAGTCGAGCAGAATGCGGCCGACGTTCGCCCGTGAGCGCATATGCTTTGACAGCTCACCTCCCTCCGGATGGAGCCCTCCGAGGTAGACGACGCGGCGGACGCCGGCGGACGCAGCCGCACTGGCGAAGCGCCTGGCTGCTTCGGCCTCAGCCGCCTCGAAGTCCCCACCGGACCCCATGGAATGCACCAGGTAATAGGCCGTATCGATGCCGCTGAGGCTGTCATCGAGACCGCGACCGGTGTCGAGGTCGACGGTTCTCACGTCGACGTCAGCCGCCCATGGAACCTGCTTGAGCTTCTCCGGTCGCCGCACCCCGGCCCGCACCTCGTGACCAGCCTGCAGCAGGCGAGGCACAAGGCGACCACCGATGTAGCCGGTCGCCCCGAGCACGAGGATACGGCGCGGGGTGCGGGTTCGGCGGATGACTTCGTCGCCGAGCGACTTCGGGTCGGGCGGGGTCGAGCGTTCCGTCGGGCGATTCATCGGGGGATCCTTCCGGCCTGCCGAGATCGGCTGTCACGGACCAACCATACACATCTTATTAACTCATTGGATACTATCTACCAGCAGATATTTGCGCCTCAGTCCGCCAGCGCAGCGCCGACGTCGTAGCGGAGAATCGCAGCGATGCCTTCGGACATCGGCTCATGACTGAGCCCGATCTCTGCTGAGGACAGAACAGCTTGGGCGATGATGCCTGCTTCGCCCTCTGCCGCTTCGGCGTCGTCGAGCAGCAGGGACGCCACCGCACCGCGCTCGACTGCCTTCGCGACTTCGGCGTGGCCTTCGACCGCACGGTCGTGGGCCTTGCTCTCGGCCAGCCGTTCGGAGTTCTCGGCCTCGCGCTCGCCGGCGAGTCTGGTCACGAGTGTTCGGACCGCCACATCGATCGCCTCTTCGGCACCGTCATCGTCATTGCCGCCTTCTGAGATCTCGTGAAGCAGCTCTTCGGCCCTTACGGACAGTTCGGCCTTGACGACAGTTCTGCCCTGCACTTCTCCTGCCAGGACGACGGCGTCCGGTGCATGATCGGTGATCAATCGGTCGATGAAGTCGGCGACCGCGCGCGCGTTGTCTTTGATGATCTCATCGACGCGGCGCCGGATCTGGTTGTGTGAGTAAGCTCCTCGCCGCGGCTTGTTGATGTCTTCGTCGTTGTCGCCGGTCACGTGGACCGGCTCGTTCTCGATGCGTTCGCGATCCGGGGTCACGCTCAGTTCACGGACGGCCGCACCATCCTGCCCGGCGATGACGAGAACGACGTCGAACTGTCTGGACTCCTGGCGGAGGTAGGCTCCGAGTTCGGGCACGTCTCCGTAGTGCGCCGCGTCGCCATCTCCCAACGCCGCGTCCCAATGTTCGTCCAGCAGAACTCCTTGTGAGTTCGCAACGATGGTCCGACCGTCTGTGTGCACCTCGGTGGGTTCGTCGACGAGGATGATCGCATCGATGGGCTCGAGGAGAGACTCCCCTGCCCCGCTTTCGGACAGCTGGTCTCGCAGCTCCGACCAGCGCAGGCGCAGCTGCGCGCCGGCATCGGCTGAAGGAGTACGACCCTCAAGGTAGACCGTGGCATATGGACCGCCGCTCTCGTAGACCGTGCGCAAGTGACTGTGGTTCATCCCTTGTTCCTCCTCAGCATCTGTGTTTATCTGTCCGGACCCGCGGGGACCCGCCGCGGTGTGCGCGGTCTTCTTAGCCTGGCATTGTGCGGAGACCCCTGTAAACAGTCTTGACAACCATGGGTCGGGCCTTTAGCGATACGATCTCAGGTCAACTTCGCGGACCGGCCGGAGGCCCTCCGAAGAAGGCGGTCAGCACAGGACCGACGATGCAGGCGGCGATGAGACAGACGATGCCCAATTTGTACTCCTTTCGGAACAGAGCGAGGACGCCAGACAGCGCCAGAACTCCTGCGATGACCCACAAGACGATGAGCATGATATTCTCCTTCTCTCCGCGAGGCAGGACGTCTCGCTCGTCGGTTCGCCCAACTACACAATGGTCTTCATCGTGACACCTCTCACTCCCGCTGACAACGGCCCGAGCCTGACAATGGACCCCTGCGAAGACAGACGGTCAGCTCATCGACGACTTCGCCATCGAACAGCAGGGCCCCGCTGCACTCGGCCGCAATGCACCATCGTCCAGGGGATTGTCAGGACGGCTACGGCTTCTGAAGTGACACAATGGGACCATGAACACCGAAACGATGATGCGCGCCGTCAGCCAGCAGACTTTCGGCAGCGCCGACGTTCTCGAAATCACCGAGATTCCGCGCCCGAAGCCCCGCACCAACGAAATCCTCGTGAAAGTCCACGCCGCGGGACTCAACCCGACCGATTGGAAGCACCGTTCTGGCCACGGCTTCGTCGACAAACTGCCATTAGTACTCGGCTGGGACGTCTCCGGTGTGGTCGAAGCCGTCGGTATCGGCGTCGCGACGTTCAGACCAGGCGACGAGGTGTTCGGCATGATGTCGTATCCGTTCGGACTCGGTACCCACGCCGACTACGTCGCCGCCCCGGCCAGATTCTTCGCGGCGAAACCCCGATCGGTTGACCACGTGCAGGCGGGGGCACTCCCCCTCGTCTCTCTGACCGCCTGGCAGGCGCTCGTCGACAATGCGGACTTACAGTCGGGACAGCGCGTGCTGATCCACGCAGCCGCCGGCGGCGTCGGGCACATCGCTGTGCAGATCGCGAAGGCGCGGGGCGCATACGTGATCGGAACCGCGAGCGCGGAGAAACACGGCTTCCTGCGCGAGGTCGGCGCCGATGAAGTCATCGACTACCGAACGGATGACTTCGCCGATCGAGTGCGAGACGTGGACGCGGTGCTCGATACGATCGGCGGTGACACGGCGATGCGCTCCCTGCACACGCTTCGCAAGGGCGGCTCTCTCGTCTCGCTCATCCCTGTCGGCTCCGCCGATCTCTTCCGCCAAGCAGATCAACTCGGAGTACGTGCTCTCCGGATGCTCGTCGACTCCTCGCGCAGCGCCCTGGAAACCGTCTCCGGACTCGTCGACGAGAGTGCACTGCGTGCCACAATCGCCGGGACGTTCCCTCTCACGGAGGCAGCAGAAGCCCATCGAGAAGGCGAGACCAACCACACCACCGGCAAACTCGTACTCACAATGAACGAGTAGATGAGAGGTCCTCACTGAGCTGGCAACGGGCCGACCGCGACTTCGAGCGTGACCCCGCGTCGGCTGTCTGTGAGTCACCCCTACCTGTTGAGGGGTTTGACACGGCGCCCTAACGCGAGACGCAATCTGATCAGTTCGTCAGTCGAGGAGGCGTTATGTCCGCCGAAGAACCAGGGCCAGACGTTCCCCATGAGCGTGGTCGGCCCATTCAGTGGGCGGCTCTCATCGTCACCATACTCTTCCAGGCGGCCGGAGTTCTGCTCTTCGTGCTCTTCTTTGTCGTGCTCGACCTCGTCGTTCCCGCCCGGAACGTACTCCTGGATCGACGGATAGACGGATAGACGATCATCTCCTCGGCAACCGAATGCCGCATCACCTCGGCGATGACGGTATCGGCGATGTCGCGTCGCTCGTCCAGGTCCTCGGTCCTCTCAATCCGGCGAAGCAGCTCGAGCATCTCCCTGTGGTCGGTGGTGAGCATGTCGACGACGTCCGTGCCGCCGGTGTCGATGAGAGTCATTGCGCCTTCTCCGTTGCAGGTCTCCCGATTGGTGTTTCGACACTATGGACTGGCCTGCCGACCGTCCAGAGGCCGCATCGCGAAAGGCGCATGCTGCGGTGCATCAGATTCTCACTCGCGAGCACACCTCGGCTGCGGCGGGCACGCCCGTAAGACCGGCCAGGATACGGACGAGCGAGGGCGAATACGCGCTCGCCGAAGATCGGGGGTGGCGCTTGCTGTGGCCTGCCCGGTGGCGTTGAGAGTCAGGGAGGCCACCACATGGTGGTGAGGGCCGGGATGAGTCAGACGGCAACGGCGCAGGGCCCGGCGCCTGCGCATCGGTGCCGGGCCCTGCGATCACGGGAGTCAGTAGTGTGCCGGCGGATCACTCGCGGGGAAGGATTCTTCCTCCCACTCATCGACCAATTCATCCTCGTGTTGCTTCGACGCGGAATCCGTGCCGGGCTTTTCCGCGACATCGTCTTTGGCTTCCTCGGGGACCTTTGTCGGTTCCTTCTCGTCTTCGCTGGAATCGCTCATCACGATCATCCCTTCTCTATCAAGTGTATGACCCTATGCTGACACTGTTTCAGTCGACTCGAAAGGGGTGCCGCTCGACAGGGGTCCCGCGTAGACTGATCACCCATCCGCGCTCTTCAGCGAAAGGTGAACAGAATGTCGACCGAAGGCAGCACCGAAAGCAGCACCGAAAGCAGTATGCGCAAGGCTACGGAGAGTCTCGATCACAGTGCCGGTGCCGCACCCTCGTCGGAGTACCTCGACAAGGTGGACACCGACGATTTCGGTCACTCCGACGAAACCGTTGATGATGAGAACCGCGAAGAAGATGAGAACGCCGACGATGGGGACCTGTCGAGCGATTCGCCATCGACAGATCGCTGATCGCCTTCGGGGTCACTGCGTCGCGGGGAACATGTCCTCAACGATATCGAGCAGAGCCATCGCCGCACCCCAGTCGCCGCGCACCGGCCAGCGGAACAGTTGTGAAGCCGAGCGGTTCCAGCTGCGCTGACCGGCTCTTGTCCTCTATAAGGAGGTAGGGTGTGTCCTTGCTGTCGAGTGTGAGGATGGAGATCTCACCCTCGGCGATCGAGATGTTGTCCTTCACCTCGGCGGCTCGATCCTCATCTGCGGATTCGAGCATCGGGCAGCAGAGGGCGGAAGATCGCTCGGCACAGACACTGACCGACTGCTCCTCGGCCTGCCCCAACTCGTCAAGAGCTTGAGGAGGTATTCAGTCGGCCCGCCGCGGTGAGACCGCGGCCACCCCACTCGATTCGAGCAGCCGCTGAGACAGAAAACGGACCGAGGCGACAGTGATAGCGTGGGCGAGCAAGTGAGCGTTTACATCATTATCATCATCAGAACTCTTTCGGTGGCCCACAAGACTCAGCCGCCGAAGCCGTGGTCGTGTTCGCAGCGAAAGGACAGCGATGTTAGATTCTTCTTCGCAGACGCTTCGGGTGCTCCTGGTGGCCGACCCAGGCCTGCCCAGTCGACGCGTGACATCGATCCGAGATGACTTCGAGAGCTTGCTTCAGAGGGCATACAGCGTACAGACAACCCTCAGTACGCGTACTAATGCGCTTCGCCTCACGCCTGACCAAGAGCTCGACCTCGATGCTGTCACCGAACTCCGCGAGGACTATGACGACACCGATATCCTCCTCGTCCTCACGGAGATTCCTCGGCACACCCAAGGCGATCCCCTGGTCGCCGAAATCCATGCCGACAGCAATCTGGCCATCGTCTCGTGCCCAACCTTGGGTGCCTGGGCGACGAAGAAGCGCTTACTCAAGGTCCTCATGTCGTCGATCAACAGACTCGTCCCCTGGGATCCGGCCAACGACTCACATAAGTATCTGCTGAATTGGAGCCATTGGTCGACGCGCGACGATCAGGATCACCAGACCCTGCATGCGCACACCTTCACCGGTGGGCCCAGAATGCTGCTCGGAATGACGATCGCCAACGATCCCTGGCGGACCGTGCCGAAGCTCTCTGGAGCGCTGGCGGCTGCGTCCGCGACCGGGGCCTTCGGCATCTTCTACAGCTCGATCTGGCAGATGTCGACGTTTCTGTCCACGGCCCGGCTCGTGTCGATCGGGCTGGTTGCCATCATCGTGATGGTCGGATGGTTGATCGTCAGCCACAAGCTCTGGGACAAGCCTGTCAGTGAGGGCCTCGCCACTGTCATCATGTACTACAATCTGTCGACTGTACTGACACTGCTGTTGACGGTCGTGGCCCTGTATGCGACTCTGGTGGCGCTCATTCTCCTCGGCGGCGTCGTCGTCATCGATCCTGAATTCATGACTCAGCAGATCCAGTCAGAGGCTTCATTCACGAACTACTTGGACATCGCCTGGCTGAGCGCTGCCATGGGTGTTGTGGCGGGCGGCATCGGCGCCAGTTTCGATTCGGATATGGACGTGCGAAGTCTCACCCATGGCCAGCGAATGCGCCAGCGCGTCTATGCTGAACAGCACGACGAGGACGACCGGATCGACGACACCTGAGCGATGCTCAGTCGGGGGCTGGGCGCCACCCCATCGCAGACACCCCGTCCCACCGCGCAGCCCACCCCATCAGAACTTCGGCACGTCGGCGATGAGCGCCCGCGTGTACTCGTGCGACGGATCCTCGAGCACCGAGGCAGTCGGCCCGTAGTCGACGATCTTGCCCTTGTTGAGCACGGCAAGATTGTCCGCGATGTGCCGGGAGAGTGCGATGTTGTGCGTAACGAAGAGCATCGCCAGCTGCCGCTCCTCCCGCAGGCTCCGCAGCAGGGCGACGATCGATGCCTGCACGCTGACGTCGAGCGCAGAGGTGATCTCATCACAGACCATCACCGACGGTGCGTTGACCAGGGCGCGGGCGATCGCCGCCCTCTGCCGCTCACCACCGGAGAGGTCACCGGGGCGCCGGTGGTAGAACGTCCGTCCCAGCCGCACCGAGTCGAGCGCCTCCTCGACAGCGGCCTTCCGGCTCGCGGCCGTTCCCTGACCGCTCATCTCCAATGGCACCGCCAGCGACTGACCGATGGACCGCCGCGGATTGAGCGATGAGAACGGCGACTGGAACACGTACTGGATGCCAACGCGCTCCTCGTTCGTGCGCTTGCGCGTCGACCGCGCCAGTTCCGTTCCGCGCAGCCTCACCGAGCCCTTGTAGTCGTCGTTGAGCCCGGCCACACACTGCGACAGAGTTGTCTTACCCGACCCCGATTCTCCGAGCAGCATCGTGCACTCCCCCGGCTCCAGCGTCAGGTTGATCCCGTCGAGGATCTGCGTCTTCCCGTAGGCGAGCGCCACATCTTTGACCTCGAGCAGAGGCGCAGTCACCGAGGGGGCCTCACCGCCCCCATCCCTCACCGAGGCTGCCGCTCCGTCAGCATCGGTCCGTTCCGTTTCCGAATCGCCGGACTTCTCCCCCGCCGACACGAGGATATGTGTCTTCTCATCGGCCTCGGCGACGGCTTTCGCCTCCGCGGCCCCGTCACCGATCGTCTTCCGTCCGGCGAGGTCGGGCACGGCGGCCATGAGCATCTTCGTGTACTCATGCTGCGGACGTTCGAGCACTGCCGACACCGGTCCCTCTTCGACGAGGTCGCCGCGCAGCATCACGGCCACTCGGTCGGAGATGTCCTTGATCACCGCGAGGTCGTGGGTGATGTAGAGGCCGGCGACGTTGTTCGCCACCGTCATCTGCCGGATCGTGTCGAGCACGACCGACTGCGTGGACACGTCCAGGCCGGTCGTCGGTTCGTCGAGGATGAGCACATCGGGGTACATGGCGAAGGCCATGGCGATGCCGATGCGCTGCTGCTGACCGCCGGAGAGCTGATGGGGCCAGCGTCGCTGATAGGCACGATCCCCGGGCAAGCCGACGTCAACGAGCACCTCTGCAACGCGATCAGCTCGCTCACGATCCGAGGCTCCGAAGTCGTGGATGTCGAGGACCTCCTGGATCTGCTCGCCCACACGCATTGCCGGGTTGAGCGAGAGCGCGGGATCCTGGGGGATGTACGCGATGCGGGACCCGCGCAGATCTCGCAGGGCCACCTCGTCGAGTTCGCCGACCTCGAGGTGGGTGGCGTCACCGCGCGGCCAGATGCTCACGGACCCCGACCCGAACTTCAGCCCCTCCCGGAAGTGACCCATGCAGGCCAGACCAGCCGTGGTCTTACCGGAACCCGACTCGCCGACAAGCCCGAGGATCTCTCCTCGGGACAGGGCGAAGTCGACACCGTGGAGGATCTCGTCCCCGGCGTTCGTGAGCACGCGCAGGTCGGACACGCGCAGAACGAT
This sequence comes from Brevibacterium sp. LAARM3_SD1, assembly GCF_057364765.1. Classification (NCBI taxonomy): domain Bacteria; kingdom Bacillati; phylum Actinomycetota; class Actinomycetes; order Micrococcales; family Brevibacteriaceae; genus Brevibacterium; species Brevibacterium sp. LAARM3_SD1. The sequence continues at coordinate 42,639 of NZ_JBNFOL010000003.1, forward strand.
CTTCTCGTTCGGTTCGTTCGCATCATCGTGGCGAACGGTCTCTGTCTTCGGGCTCATCATGCCTCCACGGATGTCGATGCGGTGGCTCGGGCGAAGGAGTCCGCGAGCAGGTTGGTGCCGATGGTCAGCAGCGCGATTGCAACGACCGGCAGCAGGACACCCCAGGGTTGGATGGACAGGGCGATGCGGTTCTCGTTGATCATCAGACCCCAGTCAGCCGCGGGCGGCTGCAGGCCGAGTCCGAGGAACGACAGCGAGGCGATATAGCCGATCGAGTAGGTCAGGCGCAGGCCCGCCTCCACGCTCAGCGGTCCGGTGATGTTGGGCAGCAGCTCACGGATGAGCACCTTCCACCGGGGCATCGCGTACATCTCCGCGGCCTTGATGTAGTCCTCGGTGATGACGCCCAGGGTCGCTGACCGCGCGACGCGGGCGATGCGCGGGGCGTGGGTGAGGCCGATGACGGTCACGAGCACCCACCCCTGCGGTCCGAGCACTGTGATCGCCAGGAGGGCGAACACGAGCTGCGGGATAGCGAGGATGACGTCGTTGAGCCGCATGATCACGGCGTCGAAGGTTCCTCCGACATAGGCGGCGAGCATGCCGATGATCGCGCCGACGACCATTCCGAGCGCGGTGGCGAGCACACCGTAGATTATGAGCGTCACACCGCCGGCGAGGAACCGGGAGAACACATCGCGGCCGAGGTTGTCCGATCCGAACAGACCATAGGGACTGAACGGCTTCGTGACGAACTCGGTGGCGGTGTTGCCGGTCGCCCAGGGCAGCAGCAGCGGTCCGCACAGGGCGAGCGCGACGACGACCACGGTGATGATCAGGCCGATCTTGCCCTGTTTCTGCGCGAGCACCCGCTTGTAGAAGGGAACGTAGGTGGTGGCGGATTCCTTGGGCACCTCTGCGGCATCGGTGGCCGCGGACTTGAGGTCATCAAGACTGTTGGCGTCGGTGCTCATGCTGCGCTCCTGAGTTTCGGGTTGGTGAGGATGCCGACGACATCAGCCGCCAGGTTCACCACGACGTAGACGGCGGCCACGAGCATGGAGATCGCTTGGACGACCTGCACGTCACGGTAGGTCACCGCATCAATGAGGGCTTGGCCGAGGCCGGGATAGCGGAAGAGGAACTCAACGACGACCACGCCGCCGGCCAGCCAGGCCAACTGGATCGCGACGACCTGAGCGACGGGTCCGAGTGCGTGGGGCACTGCGTGGCGCATGATCACGCGTTTCTCCGGGACGCCCTTGAGCCGCGCCATCTCGACGAACCCGGAGTCGAGGACTTCGATCATCGTCGCTCGCATCATGCGCACGATGTAGGGGGTGACGACGAGGATGAGCGTCAGGGTCGGCAGGATCAGCTGTTCCGGCCGGTTCCACACGGGTTCTCCCGGCGGGGCCAGGGTCACGGCCGGCAGGATCTGGAACACCGAGGTGGCGAAGATGGCGATGAGGCCGATGCCGATGACGAACTCGGGCATGGCCGCGAGCACGAGGCTGACCCCGGTCATCGCCTGGTCGCGGCGCTTCCCGCGGTGCAGCGCCTGAAAGACGCCGAGTCCGATGCCCAAAGGCACGGAGATGATCGCAGCCAGTCCCATGAGGATGAAGGAGGCCCCGATCCGATCGCCGAGGAGTGCGCCGACCGATCCTCCCGTCGCCGAGGAGGTTCCGAAGTCCCCGACGAAGAGCCCTCCCAGCCAGGTGAAATACCGCTGCCAGGCGGGTTGGTCGAGTCCCAGCTGTTCGTTCAGGGCCGCAATGCGCTCCGGGGTGGCCTGTTGGCCGAGGATCGCTCTAGCGGCGTCGCCGGGCAGCAGCAGGGTGGCGCCGAAGACGAGCAGCGAGACTGCGATGAGGATGAACGCGGAGAAGAGCAGCCGCTTACCGATGACTTTTCCGAACATGTCAGACCTCTCCGATCCATACGCGGTCGAATCTCCAACCGCTCAGCGGACGTCCTGTGGAGTTGGGGACGAGCCCTCCGACGTATTTCTGGAAGGCGTCGACCTGGTTGGCGAAGCCCCACACGATGTATCCGCCTTCGTCGTAGAGCATCTTCTGCAGCTCGTGCTCCAGGTCCCGGCGCTTCTCGGGCTCCGGAATCGCACGGGCCTTGTCGAAGACCTTGTTGAACTGCGGGTCGTCCCAGTGGGTTTCGTTGAAGGGCGATTCGGACAGGGAACAGGAGATGACCTGCGGCATGAAGTCGCGGGTGTACCAGAAGTCCTGGGCGAAATCCCATTTGAGGTAGCCGTCGCCGAAGAACGTGGTGGCGTCGACCTTGCGGATCTTGACCCTGATTCCGGCGTCAGCGGCTTGCTGGGCGAAGACCTGGGCGGCTTCGACGGCTCCGGATTGGATGGGAGCAGTGACGAGCTCGACGTCGAGTCCGTCAGGATAACCCGCCTCGGCGAGGAGCTTCTTCGCTTTGTCCAGATCCTGTTTGCGCTGCGGAAACTTCGGGTAGTTCTCACTCAACGGCCCGAACATGTCGTTGCCCACGGTGCCATAGCCCGAGAGCACCTGTTCGATCATCTGTTCGCGGTCGACGACGAGCCGGAAGGCCTGTCGAACCCTGACGTCGTCGAAGGGCTTCTTGTCCACTCGCATGGTGAAGGGCAGCCACATGCCGGTCTTCGAGTTGAGGATGGACATGCGCTCATCGGCCGCGATGACTTCGACGAGGGCCAGCGGGATGCCGGCGATCGCATCGACCTGGGTGGACAGGAGGGCGTTGATGAGAGCGTCGTCGTCGTTGAAGTTCAGCACCTCCACCTCGTCGAGGTACATCTTGTCGAAGTCGAAGTAGTGCTCGTTGGGCACAAGCACGGTCGACTGGGCAGCGGTGAAGGATTTGAGTTTGAATGGTCCCGAGCACACCGGGTTCTCCGGATCGTAGCCGACAGGGACGATGGCGGCGGTGTATTCGGCGACGGCGTCCTTGAACAGGCCGTTGGGTTCGTTGAGGCGGAATTCGACGGTGCGATCGTCCTTGGCGACGACTTTCTCCAGCATGGAGAAGTTCGCTGCCGCGGTCTTCGGGTCGTCGGGGTCGTTGATCCGCTCGAAGGTGAAGACGACGTCTTCGGAGGTGATCGGTTTGCCGTCGGAGAACTTGATGCCCTCCTTCAGCGTGCACGTCCACACGGTGGAGTCGGAGTTGGCTTTGATCGATTCGGCCAGCAGCGGTACGACCTGGGAGTCGTCGTCCCAACCGTAGAGGGCGTTGTAGAGGTTGACGGCACGGCAGACATCGCCGTTGTTGACCGGGATGTGGGCGTCGACGGTGTCCGCGGAGTTGCCTCCGGTGACGCCGACCCGCAGGCTTCCGCCCTTGACGGGGTCTCCGGCGTCGGCGGCGCCGACTTCCCCGCCGCCGCAGGCGCTCAAGCCCGCGACGCCGGCGACGGCAAGGCCTGCCCCCAGCGCTTGTCTTCGGTTCGGTGTGTTCATGTGCCTTCTTCCTGGGACGTCGGTTCGGGCCGGCTACCTGAGGCGACCCGGTCTGACTTCGGGATCGGACTGCCAAAAGAGCGCGTATCGTCGCTGAGGACGTGGGCGGCGAGGTAGTTCTCGAGCATGGTCAGCGCTTCGTCATCGGTGATGGGCATGTGTTCGGTGGTGCGGGCCACGCCGAGGCCGTCGATGAAGATCGACAGGGATTTGACCATGAGTGCGGTATCGCCGGAGCGGATCCTGCCGGATCGTTGGCCGCCGTCGATGACGGTGGTGATCATGTCCATCCATTCGCCGTAGACGGCGGTGAGGTTCGCGCGGGCGCTTTCGTCGGTGGCCGCACGGGCCCAGCACTGGAGCCAGATCGACCACACTCTTCGGATCTTCGGGTCGACTCCGGCATGGATGCGTGCGAAGTGGCGGAGCACGCCGATGGGGTCGGAGGAGTCGTTGAGGCGGCGGGTCTCGGCGATGACATCGAGGGAGTGCCGTAGGGCTGCCTGCAGCAGCTGGTCTTTCGTCCGGAAGTGGTAGTTCACCGCCGAGGCGCTCACCCCGGCCGCGTCCGCGACATCCTCGGTGCGGACCTTGTCAATGCCGAGATCGGCATAGAGCCGCCAGGCGGCCGCGATGATCTTCAGACGGTTGCGGGTACCCTTCGACATCCACTCGGGCACCGGTGTCCGCGGCGGCGTCTCGGCGGCCGGCATCGGACCGGCGGTGTGATCCTCACCCGGATCAGCGGGCACGACCGGAAGGTCAGCGACGATGCTTCGCCGAGGCGGCCGTGTCGTTCTCCCGGTCGTGAGCCAGTCCGTGGTGACCTCGGTGAGTTCGGCGATGAGCGAGATCTCTTCGACCCTGAACTTCCGTGTCCCGGCCAGAGATTTGGAGAGTTTGCTGGCGTCGAGCCCGATGTGTCGGGCGACTTCGCTGTGGTTGATTCCCGCGCCTTTGATGGCGGTGCGGACACGGCTGACCAGCGTCGTCTCTGTGCTGTCAGCACCGTTGCCTGTCGTAACCACCACTCAAGTCTGCACAGAAGTTGCGATTTTGGCAAGACTTACTGGGGTTTTAGGTAGTAGATCGTGATGCTCGGGCGAGTCAACGATGAGCACTTCGCAGACAGCAACCTTGAGGTTCGTCAGCACGTTGATAGCCATTCTTCGGGCAGAGACGATAGAGTCGCACTCAATGAACCTTGGCGGTATCCCCTTCTCACTGCAGCCCATCCCCTGATTCCGGTATAACGCAAGGAGGCGTTACCAGAATGTGGTACTCACCGTCGTCGGTGCGTTCGTTCCTCGCCGACAGGTTGACGCCTGATCGCAAAGCCTGGTTCTCTCGAACGCGCCATGGTGAACAGCCCTGGCAGAAATCGGTTGCTCTCAGACATCGCGCGTCGACCGCGAACGGCTCTTCGACGAGACTGCGGGTCTACGACGCCCGTGACGAGCAGATTCAGGCGCTCTCGGCGGTGCGCTCCGCATTAGCCGGCGCCGGCATCGAATTCGCGGAGCTCCCCCGGCTGAGCCACTTCCGCCCGACGCTGGTCGTCGATGCGGGGAATACTGATGCAGTCGTTGCTGCCTTGTCGGATCTTCCCAACGAGGGAGGCGTTGAGACGGACGGGGATGAAACCTGGTCGGTCCGGTTTCGCAATGTCCGAGGTGCGAGGTTGAGTCGGAGAACTGCGCGCGAACGCCCGGCCAGGCTCGGCAGCGTGACATGCCTGCGCCGTCTCCGCGCCGGCAACGGCAGAGAACTCACCACTTCGGCGCTGGCCATCACTGTCGAATTGTGGAAGCAGGTGAACGAGAATGTGCCCCGGGCCGACGGAGCCTGTCACCTGCCCGGAACCCTGGTCCGGCGCCAGAACGATCACTCCCTCACCGTCGACTACATCGAACCGACGGCCTGGTACGCCGCCGTCACCAATGACAATCGGCTCAGGCTGCCTGCACCGCATCTTCGAGTGCTCAGCGAACCCGTCGACGCCGTCTACACCTGGGTAGACGGCGCCGACCCCGAATGGCGAGCGCGAATGCAAGCCACTCGAGACGGCGTCGATCTGAGAACGAACGCGCCGAGCTCCGTCTCCGACTCTCGGTTCACGTCCCGCGATGAGCTGCGATTCTCTCTGCGTTCGCTCGAATACTACGCATCATGGGTGCGAAAGATCTTCATCGTCACGGACCGTCAGGTTCCATCGTGGTTGGACACCGACGATCCGAAGATCACTGTGGTCGACCACAGGGACATCTTCTCCGATCCCAGCGTGCTTCCCGTCTTCAATTCGCACGCCATCGAATCGCAGCTGCATCACATCCCAGGACTGGCCGACCACTACCTCTACCTCAATGACGACTGCTTCTTCCTCCGCCCGACAGGTCCGGAACTGTTCTTCACCGCCAATGGCCTGACCCGACACTTTCCCTCGACCGTGCCTATCGATATCGGCAGTTGGACTCCTCGCGATCTCCCCATCATCTCGGCGGCGAAACGAGGGAGGGACTACGTTCTCGAGAAGTACGGTCACACCATCACTCACCGGTTCAAACACACGCCGCACCCACAGCTGAGACCGGTTCTCGAGGCGATGGAGTCCGAAGAACCCGATCTGTTCGCCGCTGTCGCTGCGTCGCCATTTCGTTCCCCGGAAGATGTGTCCATTCCGTCGTCCCTGCACCACTTCGATGCGTTTGCGCGAGGAATGTCGGTGGAAGGACGCATCGGCTATCAGTTCGTCGATCTCGCCGAGGAGGACCTCGAGCTGCGGCTGCTCCGAGCAGCCCGGCGCACCGATCTGGATGTCCTCTGTCTCAATGAGACCGACCTGCCGGAGGACTCCGTCGAGAAGGTCGATCGGCTCGTGTCTCGCTTTCTCCACGACCGCTTCCCGGTGCCGTCGAGGTTCGAAAACGACCAGGGCTCGCACACGTCCGATCCTTGACGCTGCGGCTCGGCCGCAACCTCACCTGGAGCGGCGCCGACCGAGCATTCTCTTCACACCGAGCGGAAGTCCCAGCAGCTTGTTGAGTCTCCGGTCAGTCCGATTCGCCGTGGCACGGACCTCTGCTGCCGATGCCTGCGATCTCTTCAGAGAGGCTTCGGTCGTCGACAGTCGTTTCTCGAGATCGCGAATGCGCTTCTCGAGCTCGGCGGCTCCGCCTGACCCGGTCCCGGTCTTCAGCGCCTTCTGGGTCTTCTTGAGGGCAAGGTAGCGCTGCTGGAGCACCGAGGCCATGCGGACGAACTCAGGCGGAGTGTCCTGCCACAGACTCGTCTGCGGTTCGGGGAACTCTACGGCGACGAGTCGGCGATTGTAATCGGCCAGGGCCTTTTCCTGTCCGGGCTCGTAGATATGCGAGAACCCGTTGTCATGGATGAAGTCAGCGAGCCGGTCGAATCGTTCTGCGTGGCCCCGGTTGAATTCGGAGAAGTCGGCCCTCTCATAGAGTTCGGCAACCGTCTCCGGTGCTTCTTCCGCGGTCAGGTCGATGGCCGGCACGCCATGGTATCTCGACAGCTCGAGCGTCCGACCGTCATGGGCGAGGACGATGCCGGGCGTACCGGCGAGGATTCCTGCGACATTTCCGTGGATTCGGGGGCCGAAGGAAAAACGCTGCTCACCCATCCGGCGCATCCACTCCGGTGCGTCCAGCTGGAACTGGGCCTTCTTCTCCATGAACTGCGGATGGCTCCGATCCAGCGGCAGACTCCGATCATGACCCTGATAGGGACCAGTGCCCCACAGCATGAATTCCAGAGTGGCGAGATCCTGCGGCATGTACGTGGCATCGTAGTTCGACTCTGCGTCAAGGATGAGGTCAGCGCCGAAGGGGTTGTTCGTCTGCAGGTTGTAGGCGATGGCCGCCCCGGAGGGCAGTTCGTCGGGTTTGTCCACCCGGTGCCCCCGACCGTTCATCGTCATCGATGGGCAACCGACCACGATGACGTCCTTGAACCCGAGGGATCTGAGGTACTCCGCGGTCAGCTCTCCCCGCACAGTCAACGCGCTGGACTTCTCCAGCACCGCCTCGGCGAAGCGCCTGACCGTCGGTTCGATCTTCTTCAGTGCGGCAGGATCACCGTCGAGCGGAAGCTGGGCTCCTCCGGAGAGCATCAGGAAAGGGATCGTCAGCTTTTCGATGAAATCAGTGGTGCGCGCCAGTTCCGCTTCGAACCCTGGGCGGAAGGCGTTGGCCAGCGGCAGAATGAATCCGTCGTATTCGTCGTTGACTTTCGCCGCCATGGCTCCGTTGATCTTGTAGCGATTCGCGTCGACCACGGTGCCTGCTGTCGAAAACAGTTTGTGTGCGGCCATGCCGAAGATCAGATTGCCGTTGTTTCGCCCGATTGTATTGCGATCGAGCGTATCGAAGCCGTCGAAGACCTCGAACGGGGTCTTGCCCAGCCGCATCAGAAATCGCTTACTCATGTGCACGCCACCATTGATCGTCGATTCAGAGTTGCCTTTGCCGCCCCTCGGGGCACACCCTAGTCTCTGCCGATGGTTCGGGCCACCGTGGACGAACCTCAGAGTTCCCGCCTTGCGGTTGACGGCAGTCGGCATCGCCTCCTGCTGCATGGGTCGATGTGGACCTAGACTGGGACTGTGTGGACCACACCCGACAACGATGTTTTGGAGGAATCCACAGTGGAGTTCAAGAACCTCGTCGCCCGATCGGCGATCAGAGTTCTGGGCACAGCCAGACGAACACTCAAGAAGGCAACTCGTGCCACGGCACGAACTTCCGCTCCCGGATCAGCACGTACTGCCGGACTTGCCTCGCTCGACCTCGTTCAGGCCCAGAACCTGCTCCACATCGACCTCTCATCGGACTCAGCTGTCGTCCCGAGCGGACTGTGGGTGGAACATGACGACGATCTGCACCGCATCGGCTCGTTGGAGGAGTTTGACTCCGCTGCCACCGAGGCGAATGGCGCAGCTGTTCGCACCGCAGCTATCGACCTCGACTCTCTCATCGAGAATCTGTCCGATTGGACCTCGCTGCCGCAACCCGATGCCGTCAGCGACGAAACAGCCGGATTCGTCCTCCGTCTCTATGTCGAGTATGACGACTTCGACGTGGATGAGATGCCGAATTCCTACCTCGAGGCCACACACGACGGCACAGCTGTCGCCCTGGTCCGACTCGGTCGGGCCGCAAGCACCCGCACTGAGAACTTCGCCTACCGCCATGTCGGCGGTCACGAATGCTATCCGCTGATCAATCGCAATGGTCACCTTGCCATCGAGGTGGATCGTCCTCACCGTCCGTTTGCCGACGTGCGGAACGAAGGGCTGACGATCAGAGACGGCATGCTCGAACTTCAGGGCCGGATCATCGCGCGGGGAACCGCATACTCAGGCGGAACGCTCGTCGTGGTGGGCCGAACCTCTGGATTCCGTGCCACCGCAGAGGTCGATCTCGCCCCCAGTGACGAGCTGTCAGAACGACGCTACGGACTCAACTACTACAGGTTCTCCGCGACTCTCGATTTCAATGGGCTCATCGACGAGATCAGCGACGACAACGCGGACCTGTACCTCGACCTCGATCCGGTCCTCGGCGATGAGACCAAGCGTGCCCGCGTGGGAAAGAGCCGATACCTGGTTCGCTTCGGCACCACCGGCAGCACGGTGACTTCCGGCGACAAGACCGTTTCCATCATTCCGTACTACACGTTCAAGGCGAAGTATCCTTCGCTTCACCTCGAGACGTTCGATACCTCGGCGTACGACTATATGCAGCGCCTGGTTGCGAATCGGCGTTCCTGGAACCCGCCGAAACCGTCTGATCGCAAACCCGTCTGGCTGATCGGCGAACTGCCGTATAAGGCGCAGGACAACGGACTCCAGTTCTTCCGGTATATGCGAGACGAACATCCCGAAGTCGATGCCTACTATGTCATCGAGCCGGACTCTCCCGAACGGGTCAATCTCGACGGTTACGACAATGTCATCGACTTCCGTTCTCGTGACCATATCCAGGTGGCGCTTGCGGCTGACAAGATCGTCGGGACCCACCACCCCGACTTCCTCTACCCGACACGAGAGCCTCAATTCGAGAGAGAGTTACGGGCCGAAAAGATCTTCCTTCAGCATGGAGTCACCGCCGCCAAGTGGATGGTTCCCAACTATGGACGATACGTCCGCGGATTCGATGTCGATCTCATCACTGTCTGCTCCGAACGAGAAAAGGAATTCTTCGTCAAGGACTTCGGCTACGCCCCTGAGCAGGTGGCAGTGACCGGTTTTGCCCGTTTCGATGCTCTGTTGGCGGACGACGTCGACGTCGACCCCGGCCAGCTGATGATCATGCCGACCTGGCGTCCGTGGCTGCAGGACCCAGAGCATTTCGTCGAGTCCGACTACTTTCAGAGATGGAAGTCTCTGCTCACCAGTGACCGGCTGCGCTCGCTGATCGAGAAGCACGATCTCACACCGATCTTCTGCCTGCACCCGAACATGCAGCAATTCAGCTCGCACTTCGATGGCCTGGGAATCAGAGTCGTCGTCCAAGGTGAGATCGATGTCCAGCTGCTGCTCAAACAGAGTTCGATGCTCGTCACCGACTACTCGAGTGTCGCTTTCGACTTCGCATTCCTCCACAAACCCGTCGTCTACTATCAATTCGACGACCACCGCTTCGCCCAGCCGCATGCTGACCCCGCAGCAGAATTCCCCGGGCCTGTCGTCGCCGAGGAGGATCGGGTCCTCGATGCGATCGAAACGGCGTATGAGGCCGGTGGAGCAATGGCCCCGGACTTCCGCAGACGGGCTGACAGGTTCTTGGCCCACAGAGACACTGCCAGCCGAGAGCGCATCTTCGAAGCGATTCAGAATTCGTCGAAGCCCGACGTCACCATGGCCGACAGGATCCAAAGTGAGACGGCCCAGTCCGTCTACCGCGTCGCACGGAGAAACAGGTACTACCTGCCGGTGATGAAGAGACTCTATAAGCTGATGCGTCTGGCTCCGCTCGATGAGCAGACCATCGTCTTCGAGACCGGGCAGGGGAAGCAGTACGCCGACAGTCCGCGCGCAATCCACGAGGAACTCATCAGACAGGGAGACACACGCCGCAAGGTGTGGATCTACCACAAGCGCCTACCCGTGACCGACCGGCACACGACGGTGGTCAAACGTCACTCCCCCGCATTCTTCTGGCATCTCGCCACAGCGAAGTATTGGATCAACAACCACAATTTCCCCAACTACATTCACCGCAGAGATCAGGGCACGTACATCCAGACTTGGCACGGGACTCCGCTGAAGCGGATGTTCCTCGACCAGGACAATTTCTATGGCCGCGACCCCGGGTATGTCGACAGGGTCAAAGAAGCGTCGGCACAGTGGAATGCCCTGGTGTCTCCGTCGCCCTACGCCACGAAAGCGATGCGATCGTCCTATGGATACACAGGAGAGGTCTATGAGCTCGGGTATCCCAGGAACGACGTCTTGAGGGGCCCGGACACTGATGAGATCCGGACCGGCGTCCGTCGTCGTCTCTCGATACCTCGCGAGCGCACCGTCGTGCTCTATGCTCCGACCTTCCGCGATGACCAGCCCACCACCCGAGGTCGCTTTGCATTTCAATGGCCGTTCGAACCGGAGGACTTCGCCGAACGTTTCGGCGACGACGTCACTCTCCTAGTACGAACCCACTTCCTCATCAATACGAAGCTCGAAATACCGGAGGAGCTCAAGTCCCGCATCATCGATGTCAGCGGATTCCCGGACATCAACGAGCTCTTCCTGGCCAGCGACATGCTGGTCACCGACTACTCGTCCTCGTTCTTCGACTATTCGGTCCTCGAGCGCCCCATCATCTTCTTTGCCTATGATCTCGAGAATTACCGGGACAACCTGCGAGGTTTCTATCTCGACTACGAAACTGAGCTGCCTGGACCGGTGACCACAACGACTGCTGGTCTGTTCGACGAAATCGACAGAGCATCCTCGGTGACGGAAGAGGACCGACAACGGTTGCGGTCGTTCGCGAAACAGTACGCCCCCAACGACGACGGACACGCGGCGGCGCGAGTCATTGATCGGCTTCTGTAGAACAGCAAGAAAACGGCTCGGGCACGAGATGGAGGAACGATGTTCTCACGGCGCAGGAAGTACCTGCCGGAGGCGAATGTCTACGGACTCATCGGCGGAATCCCCAAGACTTTCGGCGGCAGAACCGGTGTGTGCCTGCAGCGAGCTGATGCCTTTGCAGAGCTCGACGGTCGGCACGTCGAGATCCTGACACTCTCCCCACGCAACGACGCCCCAGAAGCCCTGACTGCTCGATTGCGCGGCGAGGGAAGAATCGGCAAGAAGGTCACTATCCGCAGTGTTTGGGCTGACCTGCAGCGAGCCTCGCCACACGACTTGGCCCAGATCGCGTCTCATTCGTCCGAGGCGATCACCGTCAACACCGCTGAGCTTCCCGACTTCGACGGAACTCGCGAGATCAAAGAACTGGACGATTCGGGGAGAACCTTACGCTCCGATCGCTTCCGAGAGGACGGATCACGGTTCTTCAGCTACCGCCTCGGCGACGGGGACGACGCGAAGAGCGCCGTTCTCTTCGACACTCGCGGTCGGCCCATCGCCCATTGGACTGAACAGCACGAGCTCTATTTCGCATGGTTTGACTGGCTGATCGGCTCGGAGCAGGCGATCATCATCAACGACGGCCCTCCTCTGGCCCGCTACCTGCACAAGTACCAGCGTGAGAACGTCGTCCTGGTACAGACCATTCACAGCAAGCATTCCGCCGACCCGACCAAGCGCTCCGAAAGGCTGGGGTGGACGTATACGCCGGCGCTGAAGAATGTCGATCAGTTCGATCTCTTCGCCGTACTCACTCAGTCACAGCACTCCGACCTCACCGATCTGAACTACATCATGGACAATGCGGCCGTCCTTCCGAATATGACGGCCGCAACGCCGATGCGACGCATCAGATCCCGACCACCGGGCGCGGGCGTGATGCTTGCCCGAACCACGTTCCTCAAACGCATCGACCACGCCATCACTGCCGTGCACAAGGCAAGGCAAGCGGGTACGGACGCGACGCTTGATATCTACGGGGTGGCGGACGAAGCGCAGGAGTCGCTGGAGACACTCGTCGCGGATTTGGACACCCATGGCGCCATTGCCCTCAGAGGATTCGACCCGCGTGCCAAGCGGAAGTTCGAGACTGCATCGTTCACTCTTCTCACCAGCGAATACGAGGGCCAGCCCTTGGTTCTTCTGGAGAGCATGGCTGCCGGGTGCATCCCCATCTCCTACAACATCAGGTACGGTCCCGCAGACATCATCACCGACGGTGTCGACGGCTTCCTAGTCCCCGATGGTGATGTCGATGCCATGGCCCGCCGAATCAATGACCTCCACACCATGGACGAGCAGAAGCTGGTGCAGATGAGGCAGGCCGCGATCCGGCGCGTCGGTGACTTCTCTCCGGAAAAGATCACTCAGCTGTGGGGGGCCGCGCTGACCAGTGCAGTGTCGAACAAACGCCGACCAGCCGAAATCGTCGGGGAGGCACGACTGTCGAGCATCAGCATCGAAGGCAGCGTGATCTCCATTGGTGTGACTCTCAGCGGCGCCGCTGCGTCGGATCCCGATTGGGCTCTGCTGCGATGGACCGAACGAAAGGGAGGACGCTTCGGGCGGTTGCCTGCTCGACTTGAGCAGGCCGACGGCGAGATTCAGGTCGTCACGAAAGCTCACGCGGATGACTTCGCTGCAGTCGATCACGGTCACATCGATTTCTGGATCGATCTGAGGGTCGCCGGCCTTCCCTGCAGACTCCGCGTGAAAGGAGCCGGCGAGGTCGAACCTCAGCCACTGGGACACTTCGAGGTGTACCCGACGAGGTTCGGCAGCCTCAGCCTCCGGTTTCCGGCTCTCGATTGAGGGAACGAGGAACGGTTGAGCGACAGGCGTCGTCCACTCTGAGCAGATTTCGCCACGACAGCCCGAGTGCCCCAGGAACCGGTCACAGAGACGCTACAATTGCTATTTGATTTGTCTTAACTGCATGGGAAATTTCGGTAAACATTGATGATGCGCGTGTCAGAAACTCTGCAACTTGTCGGCAGAATTGCTCAGAAGATGAGCGACTCCGCTGAAACGGTTCGCCACCGCTCGAAATTGCGAGCACTACCGAAGTTCCAACCCGATCCAGGGGAGACAGTCGACGTGCTGCTCAACTTTCCGGGCGAAATCGTCAATGTGTACCAGATCAGACAATGGTATGGCCCCTTAGAGCATCTGGCGAAGACTCACAGCGTCGCCATCCTCTGCTATCAGCCGACAACTGCTGAGCTCGTGGCGCAAGAAACTGACTTGAAGGTCATTTTGACCCCCAGCTACACCGATCTTCGTGAGGTCGAGCATGACCTGAAACCGAAGGTTATCCTCTACCCCAACCAGAACTACGCGAACTACAGAATCTTGGGGCTCACCGGGGCCGAACATGTATTCATCTGCCATGGTGAATCTGACAAGATCTATATGGCATCCAATTGGGTGAAGATCTTCAACTATTTCTTCGTCGCAGGTGACGCCTCACGCGATCGGCTGAGGAAGCACGTCCGCAATTATGATGTCGATGCGCGCACGATTGCCATCGGCCGCCCACAGATCGATGTCGCACACACCGCTCCGATCAACAAGCAACCGGACCGCGTCACCGTTCTCTATTCTCCGACGTGGGAAGGCGGACGACGGACGATGAGGTACGGCTCCGTCGCGTCGCACGGCGTGGACATCGTCTCTTCGGTGTTAGCGGATGACCGTTACAGGCTTATCTATCGCCCTCACCCACGGACGGGTATCCATGAAGCCGAGTTCGCCTCGGCCGACTTCCAGATTCGAGAACTAATCTCTCGCGCGAATGGATCTACAGACAACCTTCATTTCGTCGATGACACCCCTTTCGGATGGCAGCTGGATGTCGCCGACGTGATGATCACCGATATCTCGGCGGTGGCATACGACTGGCTGACCACGGCGAAGCCTCTTCTCGTCACTCAGCCTGTGGAGCTGGAAGCCGTCATGCCTCAAGAGGGCTTCATGGCTGAGCTGCCTCTGCTCGAAGCACGTGACGCCAAAGATTCCGCAACTATCCTCGACAGCCTCCTCCGCGACGAAGACGCGAAGACTCGAATGACAACCTGGGCGGACTATCACTATGGCGACCGGACACCGGGAAGCTCTCTTGACCGTTTTGCAAAAGCAGTCCAACTGGTACTCGATGAACATGATGCGGCCGTCCCAGAGGCGGATTTCGAGACAGCGCCCCGAAAGCTTCACGGCTCGCCCCACCGAGAGACCCCGCTCCTGTGGCACCCGCGCCGTTCGCTGGCGCAGGCCGCTCAGGGCCTCACATTCGCCCAGCGAAGCATCGACTTCGCGACCACAGGAATCGCCAATATGGCAGCGCAGTCGCGAGCCGAGTCGCAGACCGTCGGTACATCAACATCAGCTCTGAAAAACCGAACCGCCGAGATCCTCGTATCAACGATGGCAGGCCCTCACGACATCGAGACGATTGTCGATTGGCTGCCGTCGCTGGAGAAGCTCAACCACCATCACTCCTTGGCGTTGCTGGCAGGAAATCAGAGAAGTTTTGAGAAATTGCGCAAGTCCACATCGCTGCGGGTATATATCGGCCGCTCTGCGTCTGAGACCGAAGAGCTCTTCACATCTCTTCGACCCGCGTTGCATCTGCAATTCGAACAAGCAAACCTCAATCTGCGAGAACTGACTCACCGCAACGTTGTCCATGCCTACATTGGTACCGATGACAACGAGGAATGGATAAATAACAGACTTCGTGCGTTCGACGTCGTTGTAGGGGGCGCGACGACTTGCCCGGACGCGATCAGAAGTTCCCTGATCGACTTTCCTGAGCAGACGAGGATCCTGACCTTGCCGATCGACGGCGATCTGGACGAGATTCGAGCGACAGTAGTTGCGGATCTGGTCGCAAAGACAAGCTCGCTCTGAGGCCGCAATGAGAACTAATTGCGCTGAATGAGTGGAACTGTGAAAGGGTGACAGTGAAAACTAACAAGTTTGTGAAAGCCGTTAAGGACTCTCTGCCGGCACCGGTAGCAAGAAGGGCGAAAGTCCTCGCCAAGACTGTAGTCAGAAACTCCCCTGGAGCTCGGGCTCAAGTCTCAGCCGAGGTCGCAAGGCGAATGCACCGTAATCCCCCGATGCCGACTCTGGCACTCAATCCCACTGAGTCCGATTCCGAAGTACGCCTGCGACTTCCGATCCTGGGTTCCAAGGTTGTCGTGGTTGCGGTCAAAGAAGGACGAAAGTATATCGTCGGTGCAATCGGCGACAACGCAGCGGCGAAGCGCTGGCTAAACGACATGTTGGTCACTCGAACCAGACTGTATCTGGACGCACGAGGCCGCTATATCCATGCTGTCGGCAGCTCAATTGATTCCGATGAAGCTATCGATCTGTTCGATGCTTGCGTCCGACTTGTTATGTCCACTCGAGCCGCGGAAGAGAGTGCGAGCTTCGACCCGGAATCAGCTGTCAGCGCCTATTGGTCAGCCGGAGTAGTCAATTTTGGCGACTGGGCAGGCCCGCATATCCTCAGCCGTTTAACGGGACGGCAGCCGCTTTTGCCCGGAAGAGCAAAGCTCAAGACGCCCGTCGTCTATTCTGTTGGCTCAGTGCTCGGTTGGTTCGATCGAAACAACGTCGATGTTTGGGGCAGCGGGTTAATGCGCCCCTTCACCGAGGCAGAAGTGGCATCTCGCAAGAAGCTCACTGGGGTCAACATCCATGCAGTCAGAGGCAAACTCACCCAGCAGCATTTGGCTGAACAGATTGGATGGGCTGTGCCCGAAGTCTACGGCGACCCTGCGCTGCTTCTGCCTCGGCTCTACACACCTCATCGTGCCAAACAAGGGAAGGTTGCGTTCACCCCACATGGTACGCACCAGAAATACTTTACTCAGAACGTCAGGGGCGACGTCAACCTTGTCAATGTCCGAGCCGACTTCCGGGACGTGGTTGACTCAATCGCAGGGGCACGTGCAGTCGTTTCGACCTCTTTACACGGGCTCATAGTCGCGCAAGCCTACGGAACCCCATGGATATGGCTTCGAATCAGCGATCACCCTCTCTGGGGAGCCGATTTCAAATTCGATGACTTCTTCTCCACTCTCGTTGAAGATGGAATCGCAAAGAGGGATGTCTCAGTAGCCGACCTACCGTCCGTCGACGTCGAGTCTCTCGCGGCAGAAGCAAACCTGCCGGATTTAGCCATCGACCTCGACAGGCTGGCGGACACAATACCTGTTTCACCCGCACGCGAATTCAAAGGGTCGAATCTTGAGGACAGACTCGACTCACCTCTATGATGGCCCAGTCCATCGGGATAGAAGCCAAGTATACGGGGGCGTCAGATATTCAGATTCCCATAGGGTGTTCGAGAGACGAAAAGATCAGGCCAATCAGTTGGCCACTCCAACCTGTACCTGGTCGAGACGCCGTCGACCTCCACAAGCAGCCAAAGACCGATCGATCCTTATCTGATTGAGGCTTGGCGTCGTTGTGAAGCTGGAACACGTACCGGCCAGCTTCCTCCGCCTCTTCGATCGGCTGTAAATCACGATGAGCGAGCGACTCAAAAGCTTCAAGCCGCAACCGTACTCTCATGCCTGTGAGTCGGGTTCTCTGCAGTTCGACAGCGAAGAAGCCACCGTTGCTCGACAGTCGGAACTCCCGTGGCGTTGGGGCCAATCCACGCAACTGCTCGCGAAGTGGAAAGGACTTCGCAATAGAGTCATAGAGTTCCACCCATCGCTGAGAAACCGGGGCGGGCTCAAACGACCGCGCCTTTGTGCGTGCAGCAGCGCGAATCGGATCATCCGTTCCCAAACTCGCCGCTCTGCCGATGGCGGAGGCCAATGCTTCCACATCTCCGCGGGGTACGAGAAAACCGTCTCGGCCATCTGAAATGATCGATCGCGGACCATAGGGGACATCGTAGGAAACTGGGACGGTCCCTCTGCTCATCGCCTCCAGAAGGACGAGCCCGAATCCTTCATACTTGCTGGACAGTACGGAGAACCCGCCCTCGCTAAATCGTGTCTCAGCGTCATGTTGGTGGTCTTCGAAGCTGATTACGTCCTGCAGCCCGCTTTCGTTGACGTACTCACAGACGCTTGCAAAACTATCGCTATTCTGCGGACCTCCGATAATAACCAGGCGATCGACCTGTCGCTTACCATGAGCAATTGAGAAGGCTTTGACAGTGTCCATCAACTGCTTCTCCGGCGCATGTCTGGTCACAACTATCCCAGTCCTCGGCGCACGTCTTTCGTCTGATTCCGACATCGCTGGCGGAAAATTGACATTCGGTACGGTAACTACTCGGCAACTGGGTTCAAGTCTTTCCCGCAGCTTCTCTTCCTGCCGAGTGGACAATGTGACGATGGCGTCGAAGTTCCCCGACGCGCGGAATACGTCACGGTAAGTCTTGCGGAGCGGATCTGAGACGTTATTGCTACGACCGCCCTCGAGGTGATTCACATGCTGCACGAACACTTTCCCGACGTTCGGCCGTACATAGTCCTTGAACGTCCGGGCCACGCGATTGTCGTCGAACGTCAGCATCGCGTGCTGACCGCCAACCAGAGCGTCCAGCCACAGATGTTTCAACTGATGCATAGCACCCTGAAACACGATACGTTTCCTGAAACCTCGCGACAACAGAGTCACGCGGATGCTCTTCGCACTATCGACAACCAGATATGGTCGGCCCGCAGAGTCGAAGTAGGTCCGTCTTTCTACTCCGTCCTTATCGCGTCGGTCCACCTTGTACGCGTCGCCCGATCGGACCGCAGACGAAGGTTGCCGTGGGTATTCGGGGCTTTCGACCTTATCGAGCTTCCCCGCTATCCGTTCAATGGCCTTCACGGTGGCCGGGTCCGCTAACGACGAATAGAAGTTTATGACTTCGGCAGTGCCGAGATCTGGGGCCTTCCTTACCTCGTTGACGATTCGGTCACTGTTCGGCTCATCGTTGAAAGTCAGAATCGTGGTGTTGATTCCGGCTTCCTCGGACAAAGCTTTGCCCCTCCGGAAACACGCTTTGGTCATCCCCCCATGGTTGACACGCACATTGTCCAGTAATGAGAAATACTTGATCATGAATGCGCCCGAACTTCCTCAGCTGCCCCACACCCGGTCGACAACACGGCCGGCCGCTGATCCATCTTCAAGTCTGCAGAACTCTTGGACGAACGTCAGGTACCGATCTGTGGGCGTCCAATCGTCAGAGGAAAGCCTGCGGATTTCTCCAGCCACATCATCGGCATTGCGCACAATCGGTCCCGGCACTGTAGCCGTGTAGTCCAGGTAGAATCCGCGCACACCCTCCGCGTACTCTTCGAGGTCGGGAACGAAAAAGAGCATGGGTTTCTGAGTCACGGCGAAATCAAACATCACGGACGAATAGTCGGTGATCGCAACATCCGCCGCGATATACAGGTCGTTAACCTCCGGATAGTAGGTTACGTCGATGACGTTGCCCTTGCTGATTGCCGTTGAACCGGCACGCGCGTTGTGTCCGTGGCCGCGAACCAGTATCACGTACTCGTCACCCAAATCACCTGAGAGTACCTGAAGATCGATGAAACTGACCATGTTGGCAACCCACGCTTTGGCGGATTGGCTGTCACGCCAGGTTGGGGCGTACAGAATCACCTTCTTTGCGTCCGGTATTCCGAGGAGCGCACGAATGTCATTTTGCCTGGAATCATCGGCCGACGATAGGACGTCGTTTCTCGGATACCCCGTCTCCAGGATCTCTCCGTCGTAGTTGAACTCCTCCGCGAACTTCGTAGTACAGAACGCGTTCGGCGAGACAAGGTAGTCCCACTGCGCAGCCTGCCTGTCCATCCGCTCGATCCAAACAGGCTCGCGGTTCCTGTCCTCCCAGTATGAGTGGCCGATCTTCTTCAGCGGGGTCCCGTGCCAAGTCTGAACATAGGTTTGGTACGGCCTCTTGGTGAACCAGGAGAAGAAGTAGATATTGTTCACCAGGTATTCGGCACGAGACAGAATTTCAAACCACTCAGTGGTGTACATCACGACTGGGATCGCCCCTTCGGGCAACGAAACTGATGGGTCGTTCACTCCCCAATAGAGCTTCAGCTCTGGCCGCCTTCTGCGCAGCTCGTTGTGAATTTCCAGTGCCGAATCCGTAGCTTGCTCACCCAAATATGACTGGAAGAATACAGAATTGGCCATAACGTCGAAATCACCTTCGCGATGCCATCTCTGCAAGCGTGCTTGGTTCAAAGAACCTGTCTCATCGTCGGTTGAGGCAAAGCCGAACGACAGCCACAAAGCACCTCGGCGAGTCTTCGTCAGCCTCAAACGGAAGTCATTTCCAGCACTTTCGGCGGGGAGAGAGCCACCTAGGCTCCTTCCGGGCAGCAAGTTGGAGGATCGTCGTCCTTGGCTCACATTCAGCAGGTAACCGCCATACGGGAGATTACGAGACCGACCGAATTCGTTGATCTGCAAAGTGAATGTGGCAGAGAACTTCCCATCCTTCACTACCACCTCGTCGGCTTTGACTGTCGCACGATTAGAAGTCAACGACATCTCTACAGTCTCGCTACTTGAATCGAAAATATTGCCCTTAAGGCGAAGAGACAGACCGTCCATTGTCACTGAGTCCGCATACGCAAGCGGGCCTTTCCGCACCACTTCCAGAGTCGACCGACGATTTCGTCGCACACCGACTCCGTCGATTGATACCAGATCCGCGGGGAGCGCTGATTCACTGGTAAACAGACGAGTGCTCGTGGTTCCACTTTGCAGACGAAGTTCGGCATTCTTTTGAAGAGCGCCAATCTTAGCCGGTAGTGCTTTGACGGCAAGTTGAGTTCGGCGGGCGCGCCGCGCCTTCGGCAACTCTCGGCTCTTTGAGAATCGTCCGAGATTCACCGTCGTCAGTGTCGCTGGCGTTCCCGCACGTGTCCGAGCTGAGATATCAATCGCCTCACTGCGCGAAACAATATCCTCGACGTAGGTGGCTGCCCGTGTGATTGAGAACTTGAGTTCGGAGTTCTTGCGCATAGACGGGGTGATGATGACTCCGTCGTCGGTTGTCAGAGCTTCCAACCTACCGGCTGACCCGTTGGACACGGCCTTGGTCGCGAGGAAAGTCTCACTCATTCCCAGCTGGTCAATGGAAATGTATAGGCGCAGTGTGTCCTCACCTGTCGCCGTCTGAAGAATTTTTTCCACCGGAACCACTGCCCGGAAAGCTGCGCTGTCATAATTCGGCCACTTTGACTTCGCATATCTCGAAACGAAATCCGCACCTGGCTCGACAGACAAATCCAGGCGGCGACTGTTGATGTCCGATTCGAGATAAAGCCGAATCGTCGGGTTGGGCACTTCGTCCAGATTCACGTTCCGGAAGAATACCCACCCGTCGATGACGAGATTCCGATCCTGCCACAGCACTCTATTTACGGCATGCTCAACGGTCAGTTCATCCCGGCTCAGACGCAAGAGCTCGTCCGGGAACTGCAAACTCACCTCTTCCGGATACTGCGGAACGAAATATACTTGTC
Organism: Brevibacterium sp. LAARM3_SD1; assembly: GCF_057364765.1. Taxonomy (NCBI): domain Bacteria; kingdom Bacillati; phylum Actinomycetota; class Actinomycetes; order Micrococcales; family Brevibacteriaceae; genus Brevibacterium; species Brevibacterium sp. LAARM3_SD1. The sequence continues at coordinate 63,752 of NZ_JBNFOL010000003.1, forward strand.
CGTCGTCGTCCACGCGGGTCGGAAGATGTGCACCGATCTCGTTGTTGGTCAGCATGACGTGTCCGAGTTCGGCTGGGGTGCCGTTCTTAAAAGCGTACAAAGCGCAGCGAGCTCGGACTTTGATCTTGGCCCGGACGTCTTCCGTGACGTGAGGCTCGAGAAGTCCGATCAGATAGTGGATACGATCCCGATAGTCGTCATCAGCATGCAGTGACTCGGAAATGTACGGGATGAGATCCATTCCCAGGACCTTGGCTATCCAGTACTCGCGGAATCGGCTGTCAGCGTTCTCATTCACGAATTCGTACACCGAAGTTACGACCTCGGCACGGTCGGCTACGTCGTCGTAGGAGCCCTTGTTTTGGGTAATGGAGCTTCCGTCGAACCGAATTCGCCATTTGTAAACTTTGTCCGGTATGACGTCGAAGGCCCTAGCCAGCAAATAAGCTCGAGTAATCGGGTACTGATCCTCGTAGCGTATGCCTTCAGGGAATCTCAGATCGATTCGCTCAATGAACTCCGTCCTGAACATCTTGTTCCAAGCGAAGACGTTGGCAAGTCCCAAAAGGAAATCGTTGCTGGTTGCGCCGATGATGGGTTCCGCGTGCGCGTCCTTCACCCAGCGTGGTACGTACTGCCGGAGGTCGGTCATCCGCCAGTAGGCCCCGACGACGAAGTCGGAGCCTGACTGCAGGAGAGTCTCGACCATCGTCTTATAGGCGTCCGGTGGCACGATGTCATCGGAGTCCGAGAATACGATGAAATCGCCGCTGGCGGCATCCATTCCAGTATTGCGAGCTGCACCAAGGCCAGCGTTTGGCTGCGTGATGACAGTGACCCGTCGGTCCGACTTGCTAAATTCCTCGGCGATCGAGACCGACCGATCTGTCGATCCGTCATTGACAACGATGATTTCCAAGTTCGTGTACGTCTGGTTAACTATCGACCGCAAGCACTCGTGCAAGTACTCTTCGACGTTGTAAACGGGCACGATCACCGAAATAGTCTTCGGTTGCTTAGGAAACAGCGGATCCTTTTGAATGGCCCGCCGGACTAGTGCTCTCGCGTTGACTGGAAGCCTGTCGTAAACGGCTCGACGAAGGTTTCCCTCAGAGTTAACAAAGTCGCGAATACGCGTCGTCACCTGGTCAGCGTTATTTCCCAATTACAACAATTCCCTCTACGGTCAATTTTGACGATCGGAGCCGGTATCTCTGAGCGCACCGCATCGCAGCACCTGATTCCGCTCAACTGTCAGAAGCCAGTTTGTCTGGAGTTCACGCACATTTTAACATCGCGTCACACGGTTTCCTTGGCCTTGAGCCGCCCATGGCGAGTTGTTGATCCTGCACCGGGTCGGGGTCTCCCGATAACGTAACAACAGGCAGCTTGCCGGCGCCCCGCCGGTCTGGCCGCGCCGATTGATCTACCTCACAGATGACGCGCTGGCGCGCGTCTGGTTAGCCTTTACCATTGGACATGGACCGCATTGCATTCCAAAGGTGAGGCTGCCTCACATCGAAAGGGACATCGTGAAAAACCTGATCCGGAAGTCGGCCTTGTGGGCAGTGCGCTCTTCCGCATGGAAAACCACCAGCAAATGGATCAGGGGCACCGAACGGTGGAACCGTCTCGAGGACGAATTCGACGGCAGCTACGTCAAGGCTGAGGTGGTCGTCTATTTCGGTGATCGGAGCTCGAAGTTCTACCAGCTCGAGCAGTGGATCCCTGTCCTTGAAGAGCTGCATAAGAAGCACCGTGTCGTCTTGGTGATGCGAAAGGGCTCCGCTCTGCTTCGGACAATTGAGACCACGAACCTTCCCGTGGTGTTCAAACGCAAATTCGACCCACTGCACACCTTCTATCATGCCAACGACTTCAAGTTGGCGCTCTACGTCAACAACGGGATGACGAACTTCCAGTCGCTGGCCTTCGCACCGATGGTGCACGTACACGTCAACCACGGCGAGTCGGACAAACTGAGCATGGTTTCGAACCAGGCCAAATCCTATGACAAAGTGTTCGTCGCCGGCGATGCTGCGATCGAACGACACCGCAGAGCACTCATCGATTTCAACGAATCCGCTCTCGTCAAGGTCGGACGACCACAGCTCGACATCGAGCGACCTGTGGAACTGGAACCGTCCGATGCGCGAACCATCATGTATGCGCCGACGTGGGAGGGTGAGAATGATTCCAACAACTACACTTCGGTCGATCTCTTCGGTCCCCAGATCGTCGAAGCAGCATTGCAGATTCCCAACGCCCGAGTGATCTACAAACCGCATCCCCGAGTGGAGACGTCCAAGGATCCTGCGATGGCTGAAGCGAATACTCGGATCCTCGACCTCCTCGAGACGGCCAATGAATCGATCTCAGACGAGTCCATGCAACATCAGGTGCTCATGCAGGGCGATATTCTCGCGATGTTCGATGCGGTCGACCTGCTCATCACTGATATCTCCAGTGTCGGGCTCGACTTTCTCTACCTGCACCCCGAAAAGCCGCTTGCGCTGACAGATCGCCGTAATGACACCGCTCGGCTCAATGCCGAAGCACCGATCAGTCGTGCAACGCCGATCATCGACACATCGACCGTCGACAGCTTGAATCAGATGTTCCGGGCGATGCTGTCCGAGGATTCGGCAGCAGACGCTCGTCTCGATCTACGTCGACACTACTTCGGTGACGGAGGAAAGGGGACGTCGACAGCACTCTTCACCGAAGCGGTGTCGAAGCTGATCTCCGCTCGTTCAGTCGATCTGGAGCATTTCCATTCAGATGACAGCATCAACGCCGAGTCCGAGGACGAGTCCGACGGCGAATAGCAGTTGAAGTTGGGACAGAGCCACCAATCGGTGATGTCCCACCTCCGGGCGGTCTTCCTACGTTGCTTTCAGTGGGCGTACCGAGAAGTTCCCTTGCTTCGTGGAGTACCACTCCCACTCCCCCGACTGCATCGCAGTGTGCCTTCTCGGGAGCCGGATCCTCCGCTTCGACGTCCATAGATCGCGGGGCCTCCGCAGATAGACGTCAAACGTCTCACCGATCGATTCAGAGAAATTCTCAAAGTCCACATCGAATGTCACCACCTGCCGCCGCCCCATCCGCCGGGTAGACACCGAAGTGCTTCCGCAGACGAAGAACGTGTTGATATCGCGCGCGGCAACGACCATCTCCAGGCTTTCGAGGACCTGTCGGTGGAGATGCGCGAATTCGAGCTCAATTCTGCAACCTCCAGAGATCGCTTCGCACGAGGCTCTCTTCACCGCGACGGGGAAACCTGACGTGTCGATACGGTCATCGACCAAGTGCGCAGCCGCAGGCAATTCCTCGATGACTGTCTGCCAGCGCCGGTATCCGGTCTCCGGCAGATAGCGTTCGACCGTATCCATGGCAGAATTGCGCATTTCCGCAACGGTATCCGCGCTCAACGAGAGGAATTCCTCGATCTGATCTCCGAGGGCGTCGATATCATTCCTCGGCGTGATGAAGCCGTTGTGGCCCTGCTCGATCAGGTCGCGCGGGCCATATGTGATGTCATAGACGATCGGGATGCAACCAGCACCCATCGATTCCATCATCGACAACGGCAGGCCTTCACTGGTGCTCGTGAGCATGGAGAAGGAAGCCGCTGTCAACCTGTCTGAGACATCATTGACATAGCCGGGCAGCTCCACTCGATCACGAACGTCAAGGGCATCGATGAGCTTTTCCAGTTTGGGCCGTGCCGGCCCCTCTCCCAGGACCGTCAGAGAGACGTCGACACCACGGTCACGCAGTTTCGCCACTGCCCTAATCGGATGGTCCACGCGCTTGAGGTCAATGAGATTGGCGATCATCACGGCCTTACCCACTGACCGTTCCTGCGGAGCCTCGGTCAGCACCGACCCTGCCGGCAGCTCTCCTGTCAGAAGCCTGATGCTGTCTTCAGTGAATCCGAGTGCTCGGACGGCATCCGCCTGCTGACGTGTCTGCACACCGACCACGTCGAAGCGGTCAAAGTTGCGCACAGTATCGACTCTGCGAGGCAACACCTGGCCGTGGTTGCCGTTCCACGGATGACGTAGGTGAGTTCCGTGGAGGAACAGAACGAGCGCGAAATTCCGATTCGAGATCTCGTGGATGAACTCGCTCACCTTCTTGTCATCGACGATGACGACAGCGGGTTCCTTGTTCACTACTGCCTTGGCCCAGGCGTTGTAGAAATCTCGCGGACGTCGCCATTCCGCGATCGGTGCTCCATTCGGAGCACAGAGGATGAACCTGCTGCCCAGTTTCGGATCCCGGATGTCCGCAACCAGCAGGCTCCCATCTTCCCTGTAATAGTTGCGGCGAATGATCTTGCCGCTGCGCGCATGTCGGACTACGTCAAAGAAGGCGGTGATGTTCTCGATTTCACCATCGACGTCCGGAATCGGACTCTGCGACTGTTCACCTTCGAGCTGCGCAAGTTCCTGGTCGGTCCTGCACCGCAGGTCCGACCAGATGTTCATTAGCTCGACGTCATCACGCATCCGCCCCGACGAGACCAACCGATCTCGAATCTCCTCTGTGTCCATTCGAGGGCTGAACGTCAGAATAGTCTGCGACAGCGGCCTCCCGAAATTCTGAAAGCTCCGAATCCGTCGGAGGGCCGCGGTCGTCATTCCACCCATCGATTCGGGGATCCCCCACAGGACATTGTAGACGTGCACTTCATCGGTCCCGAGCTGGTGGTCGGGCTCGTTCTGGACCTGACTGTTGTCGTTGACGTCATGCGTTCGTCGAGCCATAAAACTCACTGATGGTATCCTTCTCAGCTCTGGTCGTGCGGCAGTCTCGGCGCGCTGATCAACGTGTCAGCGTCATGCGACCGTAGTAGCGTGTCTGGCGCCGCCAGTTGACGATCTTGGGGCTGTCCGAGGTCTCCCACTTGGCGCGGACGTTCCACTCGTCGCCGATTTCGGAGTACCTTCCACCGACGATCGTCTGCATTGCGTCAACATAATTGAGCTTGAGGTCCTGCATCAGTCCGATGACCTTATTCACGAGGCCTTCGCTGCGCATTTCGCTCAGGCTGAGGACCGCAGTCTGAGGGTCGAAGGGAACAAAGTCCTCGGTGAGGCCGGCATGACTTGCGAAGACGAAGTTGAGCGCTCCGACATGATCGTTGCCGAATGAACTCGCGATCCTCCTCATCAGAGTGAGACCGCTGGAGCGGTTCTTCCGCACATCATGTTTCGCGGCGAGCAGTGCACTGCCGATTTCGGCCTTCGAGAGCTCGACGATGTCGGCAGAGAACTCACCGGCTGCGGGAACAACGACGAGGCGTTCATGATCAGGGAACAGTACCGGAAGCAGAGCCTGCACCAGGTCAGAATCTGTGGCGAGGTCGCCAAAGGAGACAGCCCCCAAGCTCCGGACCGTCCCGTGCGAGAGCTGTGCCTGGATCTCCTCAGCGCCCTCAGAACTCACTGCGCCGGAAGGCAGCCAGATTCGATACCGGCCGGAGGCGTGGGCATCGATGGACCTGATTACCGGTGCGACCAGTGACTCTTCACCCTTCTCGACAGTCATGAAGACATCTGTGACCTGTGCTTCTGGAGTTGCCTTGTCCACCTTGCTCACTGCCGCATCGATCGCAGCACTGTCTCCGAGGGGAAGCGCAGCCGAAGCCAGATATTCATCGGCAGCGACCATGTCGTCCGCGGTGATCTCTGCCCACTTCGAGTAGATCTCGCTTTCCGAAGCTCCTGTCGCGATGAGTGGAATCAGCACGGAAAGTTTGTCCAAGATCCCGTCCCGAATCGCGTCGAACTCGGCTTCGTCGATGCCGATCAGCCCGCCGAAACGTGAATCCGATTTGTTCTTCGGTTCGAATTCGACCTCGGCACCCACAGACCGTGCGGGCAGGTTCGCGTGCAGTCGCGAGGTCAGAACTCGCTTGTACTTGTAGGCGTAGTCGGCGACCCAGTTGCGGGCCAGTTCCAAGTTCTCCGGGAACGACTTGTCACGGATCGCTGTGACGGTCTGCTTCTTCTTCGGCCCTTTTCCGCCCTTGGTCCAATCGATTCGCACCGTGCCGGACCGGCGGTCGGCCGACGGTGCTGGGAACAGGGTGTCGACCGTCGTCGTGAGGCACCCGGAGAAGAATGCCGGAACGCCGACTGCTCTGAGCACGGCGACCGACTGCCAGTCACGGCATCCCACCGGGCCGTACTTCTTCAGGTAGGCGATGGCATCGGGGGTGAGCATCTCCGGGTAGCGGACGAAGACGGAGAGCAGAATGGGACGCAGGTTCGGGTGGAACGGAATATTGAATGACTTGCCGAAGATGTCATGCATGTACCAGCCGAAGGCGATGTACCAAGTGTCTTCCGGAATATCCTGATAGACGTTGCCGTCTCTGTAGACCTCAACGAGGTTGAGTTCAGCCTCAGATCCTGCGTACTTTCGTTCGTCTTTGACCGACTTGCGGAGCTTCTTGAAGAGCTCGGTGAGCCCCTGATCGCCCGTGAAACTGAGATTCTCGTACCGCAGAAGATGGCCGATCGACGCGATCGTCTGGATATAGTCACCGATGTTGCGGGAGCGGATCCCCGGCTGGTCGTAACTGAGCACACCGAAGTTGCGTGTGCCGGCTGTGGTCGGGAGAGGCTCGAGGTGCTTTCCGCCCGGAAGCCAATCGAGCATGCGGTTGAGCTCGTAGCGCACTGACGAATCCACCTGATCCGACGACCTTCCGAGACGTGACTCGATGAGGGTGCGCACATGGTCGAAGGCTCCGATGCAGAAGGCCGACTCAGCGGTGCGCAGCACTGCTTTGTCGCTCCATCGGTCGGTTTCGCCTGCTTCATTCGAGCGATCCAGGAGTGGCAGGGCTTCCTGCCCGAGGGTGTCGATCGCAGTAGGGAAGTATTCTTCGGCTGCCGAGACGATGATGTCGCGGTCATTGATCTTTGCAAACTCAGCCCACGCCACCTCCGGGTCCGATGACCGCTGATAAGCCATTCCGAGAATCACCCTGCCGGCTTCCTCAGTCGACGCACCGCTGCGGAGGTTGAGACCGATGGACACCGCCTCAGCCAAGTTGCCTTCTGCGACGAGAATCCGCGCCGCGTCGACCACCGATTCCCCAAGAGCTGATCCGTGTGCAAGTGCCTCCGAAAGTGTCGCGTGAGCCTTGACACGCGCCAACTGGCGTGCTTTAGCGTCGACTTCTCGAGTCGAGGGTGCAACCGTCCATCCGTCAGTATCTTCGGCTGTCTTGCCTCTGAGCCCTGAGGCAAGTTTGCGGTACGCGCGAGCGGTGTCCGTTGCGATCTTCTTCGAGGAACCGGCAGACTTCCCGGCCCCTGTCCCTCCAGCGGCTCGTTCACGCACGTACTTCGTCCCGGATGCTCGTTCCACCACGGGCAGGGCACGTCGTGCGATTCCGTGGACGACTGGTTTCACCAGTTCTCGTCCCTTGCTGAAGTACCGGTCTGCGGCGTTTCGTCCAGTGGTCACTCGTTCAGTCCTTTGCAGAAGTTTCGGTGATCGGTCGGTGGTTACGGTCGGCGGTCAGGGGCAATCAGGCACACGCTATCCGACTTCACTGTCAGTTCGATGAACCGTAGCGGCAGCAGTTCTCAGTCGAATGTGCCGAGTCCTGTCTTGCGGAGGCTTGCATCGAATTGCGGGGCAAGAGTCTGCGCATAGGTCGCGGTGATATGAGCGGTATCGAAGTAGGTGATGACTCCGCCGATGACCGGCTCGCATCGTCCGTCCGGACAGAACCAGTCCTGGGGGTAGATGACCGACAGATTCTTCGAATCAATTGTCCTCGCCGAGGCGGCAAGGGGATCCATCCAGTGCCATGACTCAGGAGTACCGGAGCACTGCTCGAGGTCGTCTTCATGTTTGGCAACACAATCCGGCACGGTGACATCGGCCCCGCCCGGGTATGGGGTGTCCCGAATGACCACGACGTCCAAATTAGCATCAACCCAGCGCTGCAGGATCTCACGATGCCCTTCAGGTGCCTTCTTCTCGGTTTCTTCCCAATCCATGCCTTCCAGCGGCGTAGATTGCCGCTCCGACGTGATCACTGCATCGAAGCCGCCTTCGGTCGTTCTCTTCGAGACCCAGTCCGCGTAGCCCTGGCACCCCTTGGTTTCGTCCGGCGTCGACAGGTCCTGGGGCAAGGTCGAAATGCTGCAATTCGAGGCGAGGAACGTCGTGATCGTCAGATCATGCTCGTCGGCCAAGCGCTCGAGCGTCGGCAGCCAATGACCGGCATGCGAATTTCCGACGAGTGCGACATGCTTCGACCCGTCTCCATACGTGCATTCCGGTTTGCTCGCATACGGTGCGCTGGCCCAACAGCCATCAGCATAGGCCTTGGACTTGTCCTTTTTCGCCGCAGCGGGTTCCATCTGCAGCGAGTCCTTGTCTTCGCAGTTGGGATTGTCCTTGGCGCTGGGAAGAAGAATCCCCGCGCCGAGACAGGATTCGGGGTCGTCCAGCTGGGCCTGCAGCTTGTCCTCGTTCTCTTCGACAATAGTGTTGGCGACGACCATCTGGCTGAAACCGAGTGCAGCGACCAACGCCATGGCAAGTGCCGCAAACGCGAAGGTCTTCTTCGAACTGCTGAAGAACGAAGATCTGCGGAATCGGTTCTCTACCCAGGTCGTCGAAGCCCATGCGGCAATGATCGAGGCCAAGATGATGGCGATATTGTCCAGGACGCCGAGGCTCTCCGAGCGTCCGAGCTTGGCTGAGAGGTAAGGCACAAGAACAATGAGGGGCCAATGCCAGAGATAGACGGAGTACGAGATATCTCCGAGGAACCGGATCGGCCGCAGCGACAGCAGCGGAAGCACTGATGCCCGGCCCCGGGAATCGGCAAGGATGACAAGCGCCGTTGACCCCACCGGAACCAGCGCGATGGAGCCGGGAAACGGCATGTCTGCGCGGATGAGGAAGGTGGCTGCCACAATTCCGGCGAGGCCTATCCAGCCGAGCAGAGAGCTGAACGGGAGGCGCTTTGGTCGAACGTAGAGAACGAAGACGGCAACCAGCCCGCCCGCGGCCAGTTCCCACATCCTGGTCGGGGTGATGAAGTAGGCCATCGCCGGTTCGGCAGCCGTGTACCAGATAGAGAAGACGAGCGAAGCAAGAAAGATTCCGAGGACGGTGAAACCGACGATCCTCTTGGACCGGCCGAACTTGGTCCCTACGAAGAACGCCAAACCGATGATCATCGGCCAGACGAAATAGAACTGTTCTTCGACGGACAGCGACCAGAAATGTTGGACCGGCGACGGAGCATTGTCCGCAGCCAGATAGTCGACGCTGGATACGGCGAAGTCCCAGTTGACGACGTAGAGCCCTGCGGAGAGGATCTGGCGTCCGGTATCGGCCCAGATCGATTGTGGAGCAACCAAGAAGGTTGCGATGCCGACGAGGAAGAGGACGAGCAGCGATGCTGGAAGCAGCCGCCGGACCCGTCGTGCCCAGAACTTTGCCACATCGCCCCAACTCCGTGGAGGGGACTTGATGAGGTGGCTGGTGATCAGGAACCCGGAGATGACGAAGAATACGTCGACACCGACGAACCCGCCGACGAATCGATCGGGCCACAGGTGATAGAGCAGAACGATTCCCACGGCCAGAGCGCGCAGCCCTTGGATATCGGAACGGAATCCCGAGGGTTTGGGCGCGCTCGACCTCTGTGGGGAGTTTTCAGCGACGGGGGCTGTCGACTGCATCAATCGGCTCCACTCAGTTTCTCAGTCGGTTGGTTCGGACCCGACTGCGGTCCCTGTCATTACTCGTTCCGGTCGTACGCGGCAGACAGTATGCTCTCCGGGGGACTCCCCCGGTCTGGTTCCTGCTGCTATGACGCGCACCGTTCGCCTTGGCGGCGTGAAGTTACACGATCGGCGGCCTGCCATGCCGAGACATTCGAAGCACACCTCTTCTTGACAGCTTCTGCCGGTCTTCATCTTGACCCCATGGGTCGAGGCGCCATCCGGCGCGCCACCCTTCCATCCAGGCTTTGAGCTGATGCGGCTTGTTGGCCCACTTGATGAATTGCATCAACGTCCAGGAGCCCACGTATGCCCAGCTGAAGGGCCACGGCAGATTGCGCCGCGCCAACCAGACTCGATTCCTCGCGTTCATGTAGAAGTATTCGTCGTGGCGCCTCGGATCGATCACCGGGTGGGCGACGGCGAGGTCGCCCATATACCAGACGATGTAGCCAGCGTCCCAAACCCTCCAAGCGAGTTCGATGCCCTCGTGTGCATACCAGAATGGCGCCGGCCATCCCCCGCATTCGTCGAAGGCTCGACGCTGCATGCAGACTGCGCCTTCCCACACTGAGAACACGTTCGATGAGTGGTCGGCACTTCCCTTCTTCAGTCTGGGAATCCACCGTTTCGGCGCATCCGGCCCACCTGGCTCCTCGACCCTCGGCTGGATCAGTCCGATCTGCGGCTTTGTGCGCATCAGCTGGGCCATCCGCATCAGCGAAGTGTCATCCGGCAGCCACGCGTCATCGTCGAGGAAGAACAGAAATTCGCCATCGACGTGAGGAACGCCTGCATTGCGACCGGCAGGGATTCCGAGGTTCTCCGGCAGTCCCAACTTCTTGACCTGGTCCGGAATGCCTTCCGGCTCCCATCCATTACCAACACAGACGATGTCGAGATCGACGCCCTTCTGCGCCAGCAGTGACTCGAATCCTCGGTTGAGATCGTCCAGCCGTTTGCCCTGACTGAGCACGACAACACCGAAGGTGTAGCGTTTGCTGTCTTCGAAGCGCTGGGAAAGAATCCGTGATGATTCGCTCATGACAGCCTCCTTGATGCCATGATCGACATGAAGTGTCCGATGACCGAAAGCAGGCACAGCGGAGCCATGATGATGACGAGCCACCGTTCGCCGAACAGTGGTTCGGCGCCCGCCGATACGGCTATCGCGGTGACGATGCTCGAGGCCAATGCCATCAGAGACATCTCAACGGAGTGGAAGATGCGGTGGAAAGGCACGAACCGAGCGATTCGTTTGAGCGAGGAAACGACTCCCGGGTTGAGCGCTGTCGCCTCTTTCGAATCCGCGAGTTTGTCGAGTCCGTTGAACGCGCGGGAGACATGAACCATGTCGTTGAGAGCTTTGTTGAGAAGCACCAAGCTGGCCAGGATCGTTCCTGCGAGCAGCAGCGGATAGGAGCCTGCGGGATCGTCGACGAGGTTGTTCCATTCCCCCACTGCCCGCAGTCCGAGTGCGACCGCGACCAGACCTTCGGTGGTGTAGTGGCCGACCTTGTCGAGGAACACGCCTTTTGCTCCGCTGGTGCTTCGCCACCGAGCGACCTCACCGTCACAGCAGTCGATGTACATCTGCACCTGGGAGAAGAAGACGGCAAGTACCGCACCCCAGATGCCCGGAATCAGCAGGCTGAAGGCGATGCACCAACCGGCCAGGATCATCAGGCCGGTGACTCCGTTGGCGGTGATCTTCGTACGCACGAGAAGCATCGTGAAATAGATCGAGATATGCCGAAGGTAGAGCTGCGCCGTCCAGTGCTCGGCGTTCTTCCGACTGCGGACTTCCGGAGGCTGTGCCTTGGCCCGAAGCTCCGACAGCGTCGGATGGTTCGCCGAAGACTTTTCGGGCACGTCCGTTCCTCTCAGATCCATGATGGTGTCCAGTCACGATAGCGCGAAGCCCGCGCCGTCACGGTCAGGACTTGCCCAGCTCGCTCTTGATCCGCGTCGTCGAGATCTCAGGAGTGCGCGGCAGATAGACGACCTCGCACTTGTCCTTGAGGAAGTCGAACTCCCCTTCCCAATCGTCGCCCATGACAAAGGTGTCGATATGGTATTTCTCGACGTCGGTCGACTTCTGCTCCCAATTGTCTTCAGGAATGACGAGGTCGACATAGCGGATGGCTTCGAGCATGTGCTTGCGCTCTTCGTAGGAGAAGTACGACTTCTTTCCCTTGCCAGCGTTGAACTCATCGCTCGACAGAGCGACGACCAGGTAGTCTCCCTGCTCTTTGCACCGTTGGAGCAGTCGAATGTGCCCGTAATGGAGCAGGTCGAATGTTCCGTAAGTGATGACTCGTTTCATGGCTGATTCCGTTCAGAGGTCGAAGCTCACCTCGTGAGCCGCAGATTTAGTTCCGCGTTAGTTTATCATTCTGTTACTTAAAGTTTAGAAAACGTCACACGGGTCACTCAGCACGCTTTACGCGACGTTCGTCCGTCCGAATCCCGATCACACGTTCGCTCGACTGAATGAAGCGAGCGGTCTGCTCACCAGCCGCGGTATCACCTAAGTAGAACTGCGCCAGTTCAGAGACCAAGCCGCATCGCGAGATGGCTTCGTCGATGAGGTCGACGACACTTTCCCCGCTCATCGAGTCGACGGCAGGGCAGCGATCGAGGAGTCCTCCTTCGAGCACTTCGGCGTCTGGCCCGTATGGCTTGACCATCACGAGGGGTTTTCCGGAGGCAAGCCAGTCGAAGGCGACCGACGTCATCTCGACCACGGCGAGGTCGGCCTCGTCCAATTGCCACGACACGTCTGGACTCTTGTCGAGGAATCCCCGCGGATCGGATTCGACGATCTCCGCCACGTCTTCGACAGCCTTCTCGAATTCGTGGCACATCACACCGGTGCGCGGGTGCGGGCGGAAGATCACTCGGTAACCGGCTTCCAGCAGCGAAGTGACGATCTGTGTTCCGTTGTAGGCGATGGTGCCGTACGCCATTGACGGGGAATCACCCTCCCACGTCGGGGCGTAGAAGACCGCCTTGCCGTCAGGGTGTTCGGCTTCGAACTCTTTCCATTCGGGCGGGATCGATCGCGGACGATCCAGCTGGGGCCGCCCCACATCGAACATGCGATCGTCGCTCATGCCGTACAGAGTCTGCTCGATTCGCTCTCGGGCCGCCTGACCTGCGGTGAATACGTAGTCGTAGCCCTTGAGCTGGTTGGAGATCATCGAGATCTTCTCGCTCTCACCGTGGCTGAGGTGCACATGAGCCGGTTCGGGATAGCGGAGGGCCTGAAAGTTGCTTGTCCCCTGGTTGACATAGAACACTGCCCGCAGACTCGGTGCCTGCATGAACTCGTCCAGTCCCTTCGTCAGGCGTGAGAAGCGGACAGGAAACGAGGTGACGCCCTTGAGATGTCTGGCGACGAGTGAATTCCGGACGATGATGCCGAAGGGACGGTCCCCGAAGCCGAGGTCTTTCAGTCGGGACTCGAGCTGTTCGAACGGCCACAGCCACTGTTCGAGCTGGTAGACAGAGCTGAGGTCCCCGGCAAAGTACGCTGCCGCAACGAATGCGTCGTCGTCCTGAGGATGGAAGTCATCAGATAGCCGAGATTCACGAACACGCTCACGCAGTCTCTGCGCGGCGAGCTTGGCCACTGACTGCGCGAACGAGGCACCACGAACTGCGGTGTGCGGCAATTCTGCCGGTAGGAAGGTCATGGAGACTATTGTGCATGCCTATCTGTGCTCCCCCTGAATACGCCTCCGTTCCAGGTGAACGGATGCCCGATCGACAATCGACTCATTCATCGACAATCGGCTATTTTTGGGTGAGATTCTGCGAAAGGGAGTACATGTCACCTGAAAGTCGGCAGCGGTTCGAACGGTCGTCTCTGCGGAAGCGTCCTTCGACCACGCCCCACGACAACGTCGCTCGGGAGACCACGCTGTTCAGCCGGCAGATCATCAACAGCGAACCCCAGGAGCTGACAACTGCGTCGACCTTCAGCGACGCATTGGCCGCGCATACTTCGGAGGGCACACCGACAGAAACGACCGGGTCGATCACTCAGGTGGTTATTCCGCGCTCCACTCCCGAGCTCCTCAACGAGATCGCCTCTGCGTGGGATCTCCATCCGGTTCTCATCGACGACCTATTTCATGCGAATCAACGGGCGAAGGTCGAACGCTACGACGATGTCCTCTTCGTCGTTCTGAAATCAGCGGTCTACATCGACGCGAAAGAGGAAGTCGAGTTCAACGAGTTCCACCTTCTCATGAAGGATGATGTGCTCGTCATCATCTGTCAGGGAGACCGCTTCATCGACGGAACACCGATTCCGGCGGACACCAGCGGAGTCCAGGAGTACTTCACGAACGAGAAGCGCAGCTGGGCGAAAGACCGCGAACTTCTCACGCTCGGACCGGAAGCGCTCATGTACCGCCTGCTCGACACCGTGGTCGACGGGTACTTCCCTGTTCTCGATGGACTGCAGGACGACAAGGACGGGATCGAGAGACAGGTCTTCAGCGGGGACACTGCCGCTGCCGAGCGCATCTATCTCCTCAGTCAAGAAGTCATCGATGTCCTTCACAACTCCACCCACCTCAATCGGCTGACGCAGGCGCTCGGCAACGGCGCCGCCAAGTACGCGATTCCTGACGACCTTCGCGCCTACCTCGACGACGTCACAGATCACCTCACCAGAGTTCTTGCCGAAGCCGGCGAACTGCGCGAGGCCTTGTCCCAGATCCTCAACGTCAATTCCACGCTGGTCGCCCAACGACAGAACGAGGACATGAAGAAGATCTCCGGCTGGGCCGCGATCCTCTTCGCCCCCACCCTCGTCGGAGCGATCTACGGAATGAACTTCGACGATATGCCCGAACTCCACTGGGCGTTCGGCTACCCGATGGCGCTGGGTCTCATGCTCGGACTAGGTGTTGTGCTCTACGCCGTCTTCCGCGTCAAGAAGTGGATGTGAGTCCGGTTCGGATGAAGCGACCGCTGAAGTTTCCGTACTTGGTCGAATAGAGATGCAGCTTATCTGAAGACGTGAAAGCTGAGTCTTCGGCACAGGTTATACGGACTCTTTCGAAGCCTCGGTCGAAGACGAGGTCGAGGGAGAAGTCAACATATCCGTCGGCGATCGCACCGATCCGTGTATGTGGAACCTCGGCCGTGATCAGATCTCCGCTCCGGTCGGCTTCGACTCGTCCGAAGAAGGTTCCAGTCCGCGACTTCCAAGAGACGAACATCTGCTCGGGTATGTTTTCCCCAAGGTCGGACGCTCTCAGGGCGATGGTAATTCCGTTCGCAGTGACTTCAGCAGTGTGAATTTCTGCGTGAGCGTTCTCGGCACGGACGATTGGGGCGAACGGCTGTGCCGCCAGCACCTCTCCCCACCGTCGGACGATGGGATCGTGAAAGAAGTCCGCGGCCCGCGCGACGGCGTTTCGGCGCATCGTCGTAACCTCGCCCTCTGACAGCGACAGGAATGTCGAGATTGCAGCGGACAGTCCTTTGACGTCGCCAGGTGCGACGAGGAATCCGCTGACCCCGTGTTCGATGATGTCTGCGGGGCCGAAGTCCACCGCATAGCAGATGGGGATGCACCCGGCCGACATGCTTTCCAACACCACCAGCCCTTGGCCTTCGAATCGACTCGTCAAGAGACTGAACGAGCTGGAGAGAAAGTTCGACTTCGCTCCATCCACGTGGCCGTGCAGTCTGACGCGGTCGACTGCGTCTTTGCTCTCGATGAGCTCGGTGAGCATCGGTCTGTCTTCGCCGTCCCCGTACACGTCGAGTGTTATCTGCTGATCATGGGCTGCGACGTCCGCAATGACTGCGATCGCGTCTTCCACGCGTTTCTGAGGCGACAGGCGAGCAATCATGGAACCTTTGTGGCGAGGCCG
Organism: Brevibacterium sp. LAARM3_SD1; assembly: GCF_057364765.1. Classification (NCBI taxonomy): domain Bacteria; kingdom Bacillati; phylum Actinomycetota; class Actinomycetes; order Micrococcales; family Brevibacteriaceae; genus Brevibacterium; species Brevibacterium sp. LAARM3_SD1. The sequence goes on from NZ_JBNFOL010000003.1 coordinate 79,425, forward strand.
TGGTCGGTCGGGGTCTCCATGCAGATCGTCCGTCAGGTTCGACACCGTCATGAGCTTTCCAGCTGACAGATCCAGCCCCTCCATTGCGTATCTCTGCGAATCGGTGAGCGTGGTCGTCACATCGAAGGCGTCAAGATGGCGGAGGTAACCGAATTTCTCTTCAGCCAACGCCCCTGTGGCCTCATCATCCGCATCGGCAAGAAAGTGATTGTGGTTGACCATGCAGAGAACCACATTGTCGCGCCGATACTCGTGGATGAAATTGCCGACGAAGGCCGAGTCACAGATGAGGTATGCAGGCTTGTCCCCGATGACGACGTCGAGCCATGCCTGATAGAACTCTCGCGCCGTTGACCATTGCGCGATCACATTCTGCTCACGGTCGAACAGCGTGATCCGGCGACCGCCTCGGCGTCCGGCCTTCTTCATGTCCTGACGATCAATGACAAACAGATGCCCGCGATCATGGTATCTGTCAGCCTGGAGCAGTCTTCCTTCGGAATCTTTCCTCAGTTCAGTCCATTCCTGACCGGTCCGATCCAGGACATCATCAGCCGCTGATGGATCGGGTTCGATCGTGCCGATCATTCGCCGCAATTTCCGGTCGGACCACGTTGTGAGGTCCTGCCACAGGTTGCGGATCTTCACCCTGCGATCGATGGCCCCGGCCTCACGGAGCTCGCGCTCCCGGTCAAGGCCTTTCATCTCCGGACTCAGAGTCAGAATCTCCACGTGCCGATTGTCGAGTCGAGCGAAAGCGGAGCTTCGCTCGAGCGCGACCGTGGTCATGCCTCCGTAGTCATAGCCGATTGTCCAGGTCAGGGTGAAGTAATTGCCTTCGGGCAGGAGACCACGATGAGGGAAGCGGTGGGGATGAGAGCGCCTCGGAGATGCTTTGGGGATGCTGTTCACTACAGAAATATAAGTCGAGCGTGACAGCCCCGACCGTCGACACACCACAACTGATAGGTGATATGCATTTCACGAGGCACCTTTGCGCATTCGGCTGCACAGGGCCGTTCACTATGCGGCCGGCCGGTCGAAGAACAGTCTGCGTTCCCTGACGAGGATGATCACAGAGAGGACGAGCATCAGGCCGGTCTCAATGATCTTCGAGTCTGGGTCGGTCATGAAGATCTCCGCGGACATATTCGCCGAGGCGTGGAAGATCACCGGGACGAGGATACTGCGTCCGCACCGAAAATACAGCCAGTTCATCACGAGCACGAACGCCACCATCGAGACCGGGAAGTTCAAGGTCTGCAGTACACCTGATTCGACGACCTCGTTCTGGTAGTAGCCGTCGATGAACGACAGCGGCACATGCCACAGCGCCCAGATGAGTGTGAAGAGCATCGACGCCGAGAACAGCCGCATCTTCCTCACCAAGGTGTCGGTGCCATAGCTGTGCCAGGCGAGCTCTTCGATGACGGCGGCCCCGATGAGCGTCACCCAGACCGGCATCAGCCCCGTGGAGAAGGTGAACCCTCCCCGCAATCTGAACTGACCTGGGTCGTAGCCGAAGAACAGAGACAGCCCTTGAGCTGCCATCAGGGTCACAGGAACCAGGAACACCGCCGCGACAAGGAACGGCCACCGTGCAGAACTCGGCCACTTCAGCCTATTGACGATGTCGGCTCGCAGCTCCGGCCGGTGCCGGACAAGAGCGAAGACCACGGCAAGAGGGGCGAACAGCCCCGCTAATGACAGCGCCAGGGTCGCGACGAGCACGGTCTGATTCTGCTCCGGCAGATGACTGAGGTAGGCGGCCGCGAACCAGAACGCCCACGGCACGCGGACGGACGGCAGTGGGCGGCCGCCTCGGCGAGGTCATTCATTTCCCACCCGTTCGTCCACTCTGCCGATGACGTTCACAGCACCTTTGCCGCACGGTCGCCTGCGCTTCGTAGCGTCGCGGACGTGAATACACAGAGAGAGACATCCACACGCACCCGTCCGTTCACGATTCTCGCCACTGCCGTTCTCGCGGCTTCGGCCACCTTCGGTGCCGGCCTCGCGCCCGCGGCCGCCACCGGGCTCGGATCCGCCGGTGAAGCACCGGGACTCGGCTCCCCCAGCGATTTCACCACCCCTGACAAGGTCGCCGACATCGAATTCCCGACGACGATCTCCCACCGAGGCGGCGCCAACGTCTACCCGGAAGAATCCATGGAAGGATTCACCGCCTCGGCGAAGGACGGATTCCTCCCCGAGATGGACATCCAGTTCCTCGAAGACGGCACCCCCGTCCTCATCCACGACGACACCGCAGACCGCACCCTCAACGGCGTGACCGGACCCATCCGGGAACTCAGCCGTGAGGAATGGGACTCGGCCACGATCAAGCACCCGGTCGGCGGAGAGGAAGCCGCCACCGTCACCCTCGACGAACTACTCGACGAAATGGGCGGCGAGGTCGTCCTGGTTCCCGAGATCAAGCCCGGGGCCACCCCCGAGGAGGTCGACCGGGTTCTCGACGAATTCGACGAACGCGGACTCAAGGACTCCCTCGTCGTCCAGTCCTTCGACTTCGAAGCGGCGAAGACGATCGCCGACCGCGGATACACCTCGCTCTACCTCATGGGCTCGACCATGCCGAAGGAATCACCGGCCGAGATCAAGGACGCCGGAATCGAATGGGTGGGACCGAGCAAGAAGCTGCCGACGAACAAGATGCGCGAACTCGACAAGGCCGGCTTCCATGTCGCCCCGTACACGCTCGAGACCGCGAAGGACGGACAGCGCCTGCCCGGGTTCATCGACGGCTACTTCACCGACGACGCCTGGACGGACTGAGTTCCCCGCACCGATAGCCAGTCAGCGGGATCCGGGAGAGGGTCGGAAATTCAGCGCCGCGAGTGCCCGCGACGTTGAGTAGACTGCACGAATGGAGCCTCTCGAACGCGGCACCCCGATCCCGGACCCGCTGACACCCTATCTCGAGGTCAACCGCTCCCAGCCGCGGCACGAATGCTGGGTGACCGGTCACATGGTCGCCGGTCTCGACGGAACCGCTGCCATCCACGGGCGCGTCGGCGCGCTGTCGACAGAGCCCGACCAGGACCTCTTTCGACGGATGCGGCAGATCGCCGATGTCGTCATGGTCGGTGCTCAGACCATCCGCAATGAAGGCTATGCCCCGATGCACCTGGACGAGTCCGCCCGAGTCCAGCGTCGAATACGGGGACAGTCCGAGATGCCGCCGGTAGCCATCGTCAGTCGCAGTCTCGACCTCGACTGGTCGTCACAGGTCTTCGCCGAAGCACCCGAACACGCACGCACCATCGTCATCACGTGCGCCAAGGCCGATCCAGTGCGGCTGGCGGCCGCCGAACAGGCGGCCACGGTCATCATCGCCGGTGAGGAGCGGGTCGAACCAGCCGCCGCTCTGCAGGCCCTTGCCGGTCTCGGCTACCGGGTCGTCCTGTGCGAAGGCGGACCCCGGTGGCTCGGGGAGCTCGTCGCCGCAGACCGCCTCGACGAGCTGTGCCTGTCGATCTCACCAATGATGGGCGGCGATGCGCTGCCCGTCAGCGTCGCGCCGCCGGGAGCCGGCATCGCACAGTTCTCGCTGAAGTCGACGATGGTCGCCGATGACACTCTCTTCCTCCGCTACGAATCGAAGACAGCAGACGAGGGACGATCATGAGCACCTCCGGGCTCGACGACCTCATGGGCTCGGTCGATTCCCCGCTCATCGTCGTCACCACCTCGGCGGAGGGCGAACGTGCCGGATGCTTAGTCGGATTCCATTCCCCGGCGAGCATCGATCCGGAGCACTACTGCTTCTGGCTGTCGAAAGCCAACCACACCTACCGGGTGGCGCTGCGTTCCGAGCGTTTCGCCGTCCATTTCCCCACCACCGCGGACAGCGAGCTGGCCCGGTTTTTCGGGTCGCGCTCCGGATCGGAGACGGACAAGTTCGCCGGTCTTGACTTCACCGTCACCGAGGATGGGGTGCCGTTGCTCGCGGACCTGCCCAACCGTCTCATCGTCGAACGCATCGCGATGCTCGACGACGGGAGCGATCACGTCTGCCTCACTGCACGTGTGATCGCGACCGAGTTCGGGCAAAGCTTCACTCCCCTACGGCCTTCTCAGCTGGGGGACCTCAAGCCCGGGCATGGCAGCGACGAACGGGCAATCCGCCCTTAAGCCGGCCGTCAGGGCACGAGAGGCACCTCCAGCAGAGGACTTCGTTCTGGCGCGCAGGGCACCGCCGGTCCCGAACCGCTCTCAGATGGCGAAGAAGCCTTTCGGGGAACTGTTCCGCGGATACTCGAAGCAGATCACCATGCTCATGGCCTGCTTGCGGTGATGATGATCGTCATCACGCCGTTGGGGCGGCTGACAGATTCCATCGGGCTCATCGGCACCCACTTCTTCAACGAGACTGCCGGCCGGCCCATCGACGGTACGACACCACCCGGTTCCGAGGACGAGAAACTCGCCGAGATGGGCTATGACCTCATCGGCTCCAAAGACAACCCCACCGACGGCCACTCCGGCATCGGTGACAAGCACACCTCACGCTGAGGTGCCCCTCACTTCCGATTGCCGAAGAAAGGTCTTTGAGGATCGGAGCAGAATCAGCGTCGACTGGTTCAGACTCGGACGTCCTCTGCGTCGATGTCGGAGCGCAGGCCGCGCCAGACCGGGTGCCGCAGGCGCCCGGCCCCGGTCAGGCCCGAGAACCGGACCTCCCCGACGAGGTCGGGTCGCACCCAGTGGGCCTCTCGCGACTCGTCGGCCGGCACGGTGAGCGCCGGCGTCTTCCGAGACCGGCGATCGAGACTGGAACGCAGACTCCGCAGGGCGGCCTCGTCGAACCCGGTGCCCACACGCCCCAGGTAGACGAGGTCGTCGCCGTCGTGGGCGGCGACCAACAATGAGGCGAAGCTGTCAGAGCGTTCGCCTTCTCCGGTCCGCCAGCCGACAATGATGACATCTCGGGTCGAGGCATGCTTGAGCTTGGCCCAGGTGCGAGTGCGCTTTCCGGGAAGATAGATGCTGTCGGTCCGCTTCGCCATCACCCCTTCGAGGCGAAGCTTCCGGCTGGACTCGAAGGCGGCATCGACGCTGCCTTCAAAAGCATCGGGCACCTGGATGTGGTCACTTTCGGCCACGAGTTCGAACAGACGTTCGCGACGTTCCGTGTACGGTTTCCGCAGCAACGAGGATCCGTCGGCATGGAGGACGTCGAAGAGCATGAGGTAAACCGGGGTGCGTCGCCGCTCTCGTTCGACATCGCTCTCCCGGCTCAACCCCATTCTGCGCTGGAGTCTCCCGAAATCCGGTCTGCTGCCCTGTCCGAGAGCGACGATCTCCCCGTCGAGGACGCAGTCGACATCGACACAGTCGACCAACTCGCGAAGCTCCGGATAAGTGCTCGTCATGTCACGACCGTTGCGGCTGGTCAGCTCAACGCTGCCGTTGCGGTCCCCGTCACCCGGCTGCACCCTCGCCAGAGCGCGGATGCCGTCCCACTTCATCTCGAAGGCCCAGTCCTCGGCTTCCCTGCGCACGGAGTCGATGTCGCCGATGCTCGCAAGCATCGGAGACAGATCTGTGGGCAGAGCCTCCTTCTTCGAATTCTTCAAGACTTGCTTGCTCGAGGAACGACCAGTCGGCGTGCTCTTCTTCGAGGAACGGTCTGCCGCCGACTGCTTCTTCGGCTGGTCCTCCATGAGGTGGATCATCCAGTTCTTCTCCGGGTCCTTGTTCGGACCGTGGCCCCTGGTGTTGAACAGTGCGAACCGCCGCACTCCCCCGAGGCCGCCGTCCTCGCGCCCGTGGAGGACCGCGATGATCTCCTTGCCCTCCTGCCACTTCTCGATGTCGCAGGTTCCGGAGTCCCAGATCTCCACGTCGCCGGCTCCGTACTCCCCATTCGGTATCGTGCCTTCGAAGCTGCCGTATTCGAGGGGATGGTCCTCGGTCTGTACCGCCAGGTGGTTCTTCCCCGGGTCCGTCGGCGGCCCCTTCGGCAGGGCCCAGGAGACCAGCACACCGTCGTGTTCGAGTCGGAAGTCCCAGTGGAGGCTCCTCGCATGGTGTTCCTGGATGACGAAGGTCAGTTCGTCCCCGCTCGTTCCCTGTTTCGCTGGCACGGGTTCGCTCGTGCGCTTCGGATCCCGTTTGGACCGGTAGATTTCCAGCCGGTCGCGCTCGTCTTCCGGCGCCGAGGCGGTTCCTCCGACCGCCTCCGCGAGGGGTTCGAGAAGATCCCCGAGGTCGTCCACGCGGTCGAGGACCTCCTCGAAGCGCACCTGCTCGACGGTTGCCGGATCATCGAACTCGTCCCAACTGCGGGGAGCGGCGACCATTGGGGTGAAGCGTCCGCGCAGCGAATACGGGGCGACCGTGGTCTTGGACGCCGAGTTCTGCGACCAATCGATGAGCACCTTGTTCTCCCGCAGCGCCTTCTTCATCGCTGAGACGATGAGATCTTTGTGGTCGGCCTCCAGGGTGCGGGCGAGCTCATGGGCAACATCGGAGACCTCCTGCGAGCTCGCCGATCCGTCCAGCGGTGCATAGAGGTGGACGCCTTTGGACCCGCTGGTCACCGGGTATGCGTCGAGTCCCATGCCCTCAAGCAGTTCACGCACGAGCTGAGCCACCTCGATGCAGTCGGCCAATTCGCGTCCCGGACCAGGGTCGAGGTCGAAGACCATCCGGTCGGGGTACCTGTTCTCGGAATCGATCGTGCCGGGATCCTTCGACCCGGCACTCACCCTCCACTGAGGCACATGGATCTCGAGCGCGGCCATCTGCGTGAGATACGTCAGCGTCGCGAGATCGTTGACCAGGGGATATCGTTTGGTGCCGGTGGAATGTCGGATCGCGCGTGTCCGGATCCACGACGGAGCGGATTCGGGCAGGTTCTTCTCGAAGAACACATCCCCCGGATCATCGGGAGTGCCGACACCGTCGACCCAGCGTTTGCGCGTGGCGATCCGGTCCCGGGCATGGCGGATGAGGTGCGGGGCGATCGTGGCACAGTAATCGAGGATCTCGCCCTTGGTCGTGCCGGTCTCCGGATAGAGGACCTTGTCCAGATTGCTCAATGTCAGCCGATGGCCCTCGACCGTCACCTTCTGCTCGCGGCGTGCCATTGGGCACCTCCTCCTGCGCACTGTTCGTGCCTCTGCCCACGATCTTCTCTCACGGTACTGGGCAGAACAGGTCTGCGACAGGGGGTGCGGAAGCGCTCCACCGCGTCTGCGCGGTCTTGGCGCTCTTCAGGCCGACTCGCTCTTCCGGCAGGCTCGCTCTTCCGGCAGGCTCGCTCTTCAGGCCGGCTGGGGAGCGGCCCTCCTCACAGCCAGGGGCGCATCGGCACGAGCGCCCGTTCGGCGAGCTTGACCAGCTGATGTCGGTCGAGCCAATCTGTGCCGAGCTCCACGCAGTGCGCGGAATCTCTGTCGAACACCTTCTCCATCTCGGCGGCGAAGGCGCTGTCGATGACTTCGACATTGGTCTCGTAGTTGAAGGTCAACGACAGTCGGTCGATGTTCGCCGTGCCCACCGTCGACCATTCGCCGTCGACGGTGGCGACCTTCGAATGGATCATGCTCGCGGTGTAGAGCAGGACCGTGACCTTCGAGTTGATCATCTGTTCGAAGAATCCCCGTGAGAGCCAGTCCCCGAGGATGTGGTTGGATTCCTGCGGAACCATCACCCGCACGTCGACTCCCCTATCAGCCGCCTCGATCAGTGCCTGCAGAAGCTGTTGGTCAGGGATGAAGTAGGGAGTCGTCAGCCAGATTCGCTTCTGTGCGCGAGCGAAGGCGTTGAGGTACATGCTCCGGATCGGGTAGACGAGGTGGATGGGCAGGTTGGCAGCGACTCGCAGCTTCGACTCCCACACTTCGGGCGGGACCCAGGCGATCTGTTCGTCGGAGTCGTGGAACTCATTCCACACCTGCGCGATCGTCTGTCGAAGCCCCCATGCTCCTGGACCGACGGAGCGCAGATGGGTATCGCGCCAGTGACGGGCATAGAGGGAGCCGATGTTGAATCCGCCGACGAAGGCCACATCGTCGTCGATGACGAGGATCTTCGAATGGTTGAATCCCGAATGGCGCAGAGGCCCACGCCAGAACTGCCGCGCCACTGTCGGCAGGCGCAGGACATGGATGCGTTCCGACAGCTGCTGGTAGAAGGACGACGGGATCGTGAGGTTCGCGAACCCGTCGTAGATGAGGTGGATCTCCACTCCGCGATCCGCCGCCGCATTGAATGCGTCGATGAACCTCTGGCCCACCTCGTCGTTCTTCCAGATGAATGTCTCCATGAGGATCGACTCACGCGCCGAATCGATCGCATCGATCATGGCCTCGTACAGGGTGGAACCATCGGTGTAGATGTTGAGCTCGGACTCTTCGACCGTTGAACTGAATGTTCCCGGACGTGGAGCGGTGCGCGTTTTGCGTCCCCGTTTCTGGATCAGGTCGATGACCATCGAAGCTGCGATGGTCGCCGGCACGGCACTGGCCAGTCCGGCGACCGCCCAAGGCACGATTCGACGGCTGATGTGACTGGTGGGAGAAACTCTCAGAGGAGACATCCGCTCACTCTATCCCCTCCGCATCGGAGTGCCCTCGCCGAGCGAAGCTGCTCACTCGTCGGGGACCGCTCCCGCAGCAGGGCGACGGCCCTTAGACTGCTTTCCTGAGTTGAATGCGTCTCAGCGGAACATCGATGCAAAGGAGCCGACAATGCCCCACCAACGCTCAGTGGCGGAATACCTCCGGCGACCGGAGTTCGCCACCGACCTGCTGCAGATCGCCAAGGGAGTGATCGCGGCCACGGGCGCATGGTGGTTCTCCGACGCCGTGCTCGAGAGCCAGATGCCGTTCCTCGCTCCGTGGACTGCGTTGCTGACGGTCCACGCCACCGTCTACAGGTCGTTCTCTCGAGGAGTGCAGACGACGATCGCGTCGACGATCGGCGTCGGCGTGTCCTTCCTCATCGGCAACTACCTCGGTGTCGGTATCTGGACTTTCGCTCTGGCGATGTTCGTCGGTCTGGCCGGTGCCCGCCTGTCATGGATCCGTGACGAAGGTGTGGCGATCGCGACGACCGCGATCTTCATCCTCGGTTCCGGTTTCGATTCTCAGCAGCCGCTGCTCGTCGACCGACTCCTCGAACTCGCCCTCGGGGTGGCCTTCGGCCTTGCCGTCAACCTCCTCATGATCCCACCGCTGCGGGATCGACAGGCGGCCCGCTATATCGACAGCGTCAATCGGCAGACGGGCGAAGTGCTCGCCGACATGTCGAAGCAGTTCTCCCACACATGGGACTCTGATTCCGCACAGGAATGGTTCGAGCGCACGGAGGCCATGAGCCGGGAGCTTGAGTCGGCGTGGCAGACCGTGCGATTCGCCCGCGAGAGCAGACGCATCAACCCCCGCACCGCCATGCGGATCGGCAGCTCTCACGGCCGACCTGCCGCACCGGAAAGTGCCCCTCACGACGAGGAGGAAGGCTATGAGAGCATCTTGCTCAGAGTCGACGAAGGCATCTCACACCTGCGCAACCTTGCCCGTACTCTCCGTGAGGCATCGTCGTCGGAAACCGAATGGAACACGCAGTTCCGTGAGGAGTGGGCATCGATCGTGGCCGATGCCGGACGGGCCATCGCCGATCCCGACAGTGAGGTCGAACCGGTCTTCGACAGGCTCGAGCAGCTCTCAGCCGATATCTCACAGGATCGAACGCTCCCGACGACCACCTGGCCGCTCTACGGCTCCCTCATCACGAGCCTGCGCCACATCGTCGTCATCGTCGACGACGTCGCCTCGGCACGCAGAGCCCGAGAGTCCGACTGAGGCCCGGGGCCAGACGCTTCGAGCTCGTCGATCTCGGGCAAGGGGGTAGCCAGTGCCCGGATCCTGCGTTTCAATGGGGGCATGAGAGCTATCTGGACCGGATACATCGCCTTCGGCCTTGTGAATGTGCCCGTGAAGCTGTACTCGGCCACGGAGAACCACGACGTCCGGATGCACCAGGTCCATGCGAAGGACGGAGGGCGGATCCGCAATCAGCATCGCTGCGAGGAATGTGGTCGGACAGTCGACTACGACGATATCGACAAGGCCTTCGACGACGGGGAGCACCGGGTCATCCTCACCGACGAGGACTTCGAAGCTCTCCCCGCAGACGACGACGATGACATCGACGTCCTCCAATTCGTGCCCAGCGACGAGATCGACCCCATCATGCTCGAGAAGTCCTACTTCCTCGAGCCGACGTCGAAGACACCGAAGGCCTACCTCTTGCTGCGTCAGACGCTCGAGAAGACGGAGCGGACAGCGATCGTGAGGCTCACACTGCGCACCCGGACTCGTCTGGCCGTGCTGCGGGTGTGCGGAAAGGTCCTCATGATCCAGACCCTGCGCTGGGCCGATGAGATCCGAGACGTCGACTTCAAGGGAGTGAACTCGAAAGCGAAGATCTCGGACAGAGAACTCGACATGTCGGAGAAGCTCGTCGAGTCATACTCCGAGGACTTCACCCCCGAGGAGTTCAGCGACGACTATCAGGTCGAACTGCGCAAACTCATCGACGCGAAGATCGAATCGGGCGAGAGTTTCGATGTCGAGAAGACGTTCGACGAAGACGATTCCGAGGACACCGGCGGTGGAGATGTCATCGACCTCATGGAGGCACTGCGCACATCGGTGGACCGGTCCCGATCGTCGAAGAAGGACCGGACGAAGAAGAAGGCCGACTCGAAGCAGAACACGAAGAGATCAACGTCGAAGAAGTCGGAGACGAAGAAATCGAGCCCGAAGAAACGCACCGGCTGAGACGGCGACGAGAGTGGCCGTCCTCCGACCTGAACACAAGCCGCCCCCAATGCAGCTGACGACGCTGACACGATAGGAGCTGTTCACACCATGCCGAAGACGACGAAGACGGGAAAGCCGAAGGACAGCGAACTGCCCTCGACCTTGGAGAAGTCGAGCCAGAAAGCCCAACGTACCTTCGCCAAGGCCTACGACTCGGCCTTCGACCAATACGGGGATGAGAAACGAGCTCACCAGGTCGCCTACGACGCCCTCAAACACAGTTTCGAGAAGGTCGGCGACAGATGGGTGGCGAAAGATTCGCCTGGACCTTCGGACGCGCAGAGCTCAGGCGGGAAGAACACCAATCGCGCAACGCCCGGCGGAGTCGATGCGAACGCGTCGAAGGAGCACCTCTACGCGCAGGCGAAATCGCTGAACATCTCCGGAAGGTCGACGATGACGAAGAAGGAGCTTGTCGACGCACTGGAGAAAGAGAGCAAGCGGAAGACGAAACAGAATTCCTGAGACCGGCCTGATTGCCGCCCAGGTGCCTCCGATGTGCAAGGAAGAAGACGATGACCGACCAGCTGACCTTCCAGAACCCCACCACTCGATATCCCGACATCACACCTCCGAAGCAGGACCAGCCGGAACCGGGACTCGACGCCGACCTCATTCCCGGCACAGATCGCGGTGAGGACAGCTACACCGGCACAGGCAGGCTTCGCGGCCGCAGGGCGCTCATCACCGGCTCGGACTCGGGAATCGGATCCGCCGTCGCGATCGCCTTCGCCCGAGAGGGGGCCGATGTCGCCTTGGCCTATCTGCCCGCCGAGGAGGAGGACGCCCAACACGTCTGCGGGGTCATCCGCCAGGCCGGTCGCAAGGCCGTGCCTCTCCCGGGAGACCTGTCCGATCCCGAGTACTGCCGCGAAGTGGTCCGCCGGGCGGCAGAGGAACTGGGCGGGCTCGATGCGGTGGTCAACAATGCCGGCCGGCAGATCGCCGTCGAAGACATCGCCGACCTCACGGACGAGCAGTGGGAGGACACATTCCGGACGAACATCCACGCGATGTTCCGGGTCTCCCAGGCCGCGCTCGAGCATCTCGAGCTGGGTCGACGATCGTCAACAGCACCTCCGTGCAGGCGTATTCGCCGTCCGCCCACCTCATCGACTATGCGTCGACGAAAGCGGCGATCAACAACTTCACGAAGGGTCTGGCCACTCAGTTAGCCCCGAAGGGGATCCGGGTGAACTCCGTGGCACCGGGACCGATCTGGACCCCGCTGCAGGTCTCCGACGGGCAGCCGAAGGAAGCCCTTCCGCACTTCGGCAAGAACACACCGCTGGGACGGGCAGGGCAGCCGACCGAGCTCGCGCCCGCGTACGTCTTCCTGACCTCGTCGGAGTCGAGCTACGTGGTCGGTGAGACCCTCAACGTCAACGGCGGCCAGCCCACCCCGTGAGCAACCGCTCCAGGAATCAGCTGCCTGCTGGCGATCATGATCTTCTTCTTCGTCGCCTATATCGTCGGGGTCTTCGGCTGATCCGACCGCAGCGAAGACTCAGGGACGGTAAGAGAAACGGGAACAGCCCGGTCCTAATCACGGTCCTGCGTCGACCGTCCGCTCCCGTCATCAGCCAGTACGCCCTGCGGGCAGTCGGCTTCGGTCATGGCAGAGAGGAACCGCAGCACGGTCTGGCGCTCCCGGCTGTTCAGGGCCGCGATCACGTCGAAGCGACGGGCATGCTGGCGACCCACCGACTCGTGCGCTGCCTGCGCGGTCTCCTCTGTCACCTCGATGCTGGTGGTGCGCCTGTCGTGGGGGTGGGGGACCCGGATCAGGTGCCCACCGGCGACGAGGCGATCGACGAGTTTCGTCGTCGAGGCGCTGGAGATCCCGACGGCAGCAGCGATGTCCTTGGGAGTGACGATGAGCCCCTGGCGCTGCGCGCGGATGAGCAGGCGGATGGTGCGCATATCACTGTCGTTGAGCTGCATATACCGCCGCGACGCCTCGGCGAGGTCGCGTTCGGCCTCGTGCCATTTCCGCAGGGCCTCCATCACCGCGGTGCACTCCGCGATCTCGGATTCGGACAGGGCCGAGCGATCGGAGAACTCCGATTCATTCGAGAAATAGCTCAGGCCAGCTGTCTTCGAGTCTGCGGACGGCACGCTGACAGCATACCGCTGACGTGTTAGATTGAACTCTCGCCTGGCTAAAGAAATTGGAGAGCGTCCTGACCGTCGAATCCCGCCTCGTCGAAGTCCTCGCCGCTGCTCGGCGACGCTCTCGAGTCCGAACCCAGCAGTACGAACAGCTCTGGGAAGCGCTGTCGAGGATGGCGTTGGGCGGAAAGATGATCAGGCCCCGCCTGCTCATCGATGCCCATGAGGGCCTGGGAGGCACGGCAACGCAGGCCGCGACGGACGCCGCCGGCGCGATGCAGCTGCTGCACATCGGCCTGATCATCCACGATGATGTCATCGACAACGACACCGTCCGGCGAGGAGAGATGAACATCACCGGTCAGTTCTCCTCCGAGGCCATGCTCCTCGGCGCCACGAGCGCCGCGGCGCAGACGTGGGGGATCTCCTCGTCCCTGCTCGCCGGTGACCTCATGCTCAACGAGGCCCAGTCCCTCCTGGCGCGCCTCGCCCTCGACACCCCGCGCCGGCTCGCCGTGCTCGACATCTACGATGAGACGATCGCCGAGAGCGTCGCCGGAGAACAGTCCGACGTGTGGCTGAGCCTCCACCTCGACGAGGCCGACTCCGAAGACGTGCTCACGATGATCGGACGCAAGACCGCTGCTTACTCATTCGAAGCCCCGCTGTCCATCGCCGCGGTCCTCGCCGGAAGCGACGACAGCCTGGTCGAGCGGCTGCGCGCCATCGGCCGCCGCATCGGCATCGTCTATCAGCTCAGAGACGATGTCCTCGGAGTCTTCGGCGATGAGCAGGAGACGGGCAAATCTGTACTCGGCGACCTCCGAGAAGGCAAGGAGACCCTGCTCATCAACACGGCCCGAGCCCATTCGGCCTGGCCCCAGGTCGCCCATCTCTTCGGCGACCGGGCACTTGACGCCCAGGGCGGCTTCCGGCTGCGGCAGGTCATCGAGGAGTCCGGGGCGAGGGCGTTCGTCGAATCGATGATCGCCGAGCACTGCGAGACCATCGCCGGGCTCATCGCCGAGGCGGAGCTTCCGCAGGCGCTCGCGGGCAGACTCGCGGACCTCACCTCCGCCTGCAGTCTGAGGCGCGCATGAGCGGGGCCGATCGGCACCGTCCGAGCCGACGGGCGATGCCCAGCGATGAGCCGGCCGGTCCCCCGGTCGAGCAGGTGCCCCTCGAACACGGTCCCGACCTCTGGCGCATTCGCTCCTTCGACGCCGCCCGCCAGGTGCTGCGGGCCCGACACCTCACGACTCAAGCCGGATTCACCGCAGAGCGGATTCCTCGCGGCATCTTCCGCCGCCACCCGATCCTCATCTCCGACGGGGAGTCCCATGACTCACAGCGCCGAGAGCTCGCCCGATTCTTCGCCCCCGCCGTGATCGCCGACAGGTACGGCGAGCGCATCGATGCTCTCGCGCAGGACACGGTCGGCCGGGTTGCCGAGACCGGCCGGTGCCGCCTCGACGAGGTGGCTCTGCACTTCTCCGTGGCCGTGACCTCCGAAGTCGTGGGACTGACCGAATCCTCCATCGCGGGCATGTCGCGGCGGCTCGAGGGATTCTTCACCCAGCCGCCGGTCGACCTCGCCGCCCCCGGTTGGGGCCGGACCCGGAAGCAGTGGCTGCAGGCCGCGGTCAACGGCCTCGTCCCGATCGTCCGGTTCTACCTCGCCGACGTCCGACCGGCGCTTCGGGCCCGACGCCGCAGGCAGCGCGATGACGTCGTGTCCCATCTCATCGGGGCCGGACACAGCACGTCGGACATCCTCGTCGAGTGCGTCACCTACGGCACGGCCGGGATGGTCACCACCCGCGAATTCATCACCATGGCGTGCTGGCACCTGCTCTCAGACGGCGAGCTCGGGGCGGAGTACCTCGCGGCCGACCGGCCTCGCCGGTTGGAGATCCTCGAGGAGATCATCCGCCTCGAACCGGTCGTCGGCCACCTCTTTCGACGCGCTCAGGCCGACATCGAGGTCACGGCACCGGATCGCACCGTGACGATCCCCGCCGGGGACCTCATCGACGTCTGCGTCCGCGCGACGAACACCGATGAAGAGGCGATGGGACCCGAGCCGCATTCCCTGTGCCCCGTGCGGCACACCGCAGAAGCCGTCCCGGCGGTCGGCATGAGCTTCAGCGACGGTGCGCACAAGTGCCCGGGGCAGTCGCTGGCGCTGTTCGAGACCGATGCCCTCGTCCATCGCCTGCTCGACCGCGGCCCGCGACTGGTCGCCGAGCCGGAGATCGGCTGGGACAGCGTCATCTCGGGCTATCGGCTGCGTGGACTCCAACTGGCCTTCGACGAGTGCTCCGGCCCGGAGAGGAGACTGTCGTGAGCGCCTTCGAGTATCTGCTCCTCATGGGCGCCTGCGTCCTCATCACCCTGCCGCTGGAGCTGTTCTTCCGGGCTCGGGTCTACCGTCGGTGGAGAACCGTGCTGTGGGCGCTCGTGCCCGTCATCGTCGTCTTCTGCCTCTGGGACGTCGTCGCTATCGCCCGTGACCATTGGGTGTACAACCCGCGATTCGTCACCGGCATCCACCTCGGCAACCTGCCGCTCGAGGAGCTCGTGTTCTTCATCGTCATCCCCCTGTGCGCCCTGCTCAGCTATGAGGCGGTCGGCACGGTGCTCACGGCGGTGCGCAAGCGCACCCGGCCGGGAAGCCTGCCCCGGCAGGACAGTCCACCCCGGCCCGCAATCCAGTCCCGGCCACACGAGCGCACCGACCGGCCGCCCGAATCCGAAGGAGGCGGCGAACGATGAGCGTGCCCGAGTACACGATCATGACCGTCGTCGGAATGATCCTCGTCGTCGGCCTCGAGCTGTTCGTCTTCCGCTCAGGCATCTTCCGCCGGGCGAAGTACTGGGCGGCGCTGAGCATCTGCCTGGTCTTCCAGTGCTTCGTCGACGGCTGGCTGACGAAGCTCTCTGACCCCATCGTCATCTACAATCCGCAGGGGCTCAGCGGTATCCGGTTCCCGTGGGACATCCCGATCGAGGACTTCGGCTTCGGCTTCGCCATGATCACCGCCGTCCTCATGCTCTGGCAGTGGCGCCTGAACAGGCACGCTGCGTCCACCGGAGAGGAGAGCACATGAACCGCCGCGCCTCCCAGCCGCGCCCCCGCGACCGGCACGCGATCCTCACCCCCTCCCACCCGGGCCGTCCGCGACTGCTGCGGCCCAGGCGAGTGACCGTCGTCGGCGGAGGCATCGCCGGACTGGCCGCGGCCACGGTCCTCGCCGAGCACGGGGCCACTGTGCACCTGGTCGAAGCTGAGTCCAGCCTCGGCGGACGGGTCCGGGCCTGGAGCCTCGACGCGGGTCGGACTATGAGCCGCGGATTCCATGCCTTCTTCCGCCAGTACTACAATCTCCGCAGCCTGCTCGCACGCGCCGATCCCGGCCTCGACCGTCTGGTCCCGGTCACGGACTATCCACTCGTGGGTCGGGACGGTCTGCGCGACTCCTTCGCCCGGATTCCGCGGACTCCACCGCTCAGTCTCGCGGGATTCGTGCTCACCAGCCCGTCCTTCCCGCTGCGCGGTCTGGCCGACGTCGACCTGACGACGGCATTCGAACTCATCGACGTCGACTTCCCGGACTCCTATCGACGCTACGACGGAGAGTCGGCCGAGCAGTTCCTCGACCGGCTGCGGTTCCCGGTCGGGGCGCGGCATCTCGCGCTCGAGGTCTTCGCCCGCTCGTTCTTCGCCCACCCCGCGGACTTCTCCGCCGGGGAGCTCGTCGCGATGTTCCACACGTACTTCACTGGCTCCGCCGAAGGGCTGCTCTTCGACGTCCCCGACGACGACTACGACACCGCACTGTGGTCGCCCCTGAGCGAATACCTCGCCGAGGCGGGGGTGCGGATCGAGACCGATACCGCGGTCACCGCGCTCAGCCCTCCGGACAGAGCGGGCCGCACCGGGTGGCGCGTCGAGACGACGAGCGGGACGCTCGAGAGCGATGCGCTCGTACTCGCCGCTGATCCGCGGAGCACTCGGACGCTGCTGGCCGGACTCGAGGACTCGGTCGACACCGACGCGCTCGGACACGCAGCCGGCTCACCGGACGCAGGCACGGGGACTCGCGAGCGGTGGCTGAGCAGAGTCACCTCGCAGCGGAACGCCCCGCCGTTCGCGGTGCTGAGACTGTGGTTGGAAGACGAGGTGGATCCGAGCCGCCCGGCCTTCCTCGGCACGACCGGCTATGCGCTGCTCGACAACATCTCGGTCCTCGAACGCTTCGAGGCCGGGGCCGAGAGATGGCGGCATACGCACGGCGGCTCCGTCGTCGAACTCCATGCCTATGCGCTCGGCACCGCGCATCGGGGCGGCGCGCGAGCGATGCTCGAGTCCGAAGATGTCGACCGGGAAGCCGTGACACGCCAACTGCTGGCCGACCTCCACGCTGTCTACCCTGAGACAGCCGACATCGCCATCACCGCCCAGGAGCTGCTCATCGCCGACGACTGCGCGCTCGCCGACACGCGGGCGTACAACGACCGCCCCGGCGTCACCACCGCGTTTCCGGGACTGGTGCTCGCCGGGGATTCGATCCGCTGTGAGGCACCTGTGGCGCTCATGGAACGCGCGGCGACGACGGGGTTCATGGCCGCGAACGAACTGCTCGCCGGTTGGCGGGTGGAGGGAACCGAGATCTGGTCGCCGCCTCGGCGCGGTCTGCTCCGCCGGGGTCTCCTCGGCGCACTGCGCAGGAGTGGGGGAACGGGGACCAGGCGAGGAGCAGGCACCGGGCGCTGACCGCCGACCCCAAGTCCCTCACGGTGCAGGGATCGGCAGTGGTCCCGGGCTGGAGTCTCCGCGGAGGCGTTTGAGGACGAGCTCGGCGCTGATGAGGCACATCGGCACGCCGACCCCGGGCGCCGTCGTGGCACCGGCATAGAACAGCCCGTCGACTGCCTTCGAAGAGTTCTGCCGGCGAAACATCGCGCTCTGGCGCAGTGTGTGCGCAGGTCCGAGCATTCCGCCGAGCCAGGAGTTGAAGTCCTCGGCGAAGTCCGTCGGTCCCAGCGTCCTGCGCACTCTGATGCGCTGGCGCAGGTCGGGGATGTCGGCCCATCGGGCGATCTGGTCGATCGCACGATCGGCGGCCGCTTCGATCCGCGGATCTCCTGTCCCGTCGTCTCCCCCGGCCCCGAGTCCCGCATCGGCGGGGACGGGGATGAGGAGGAAGAGGTTCTCGTGCCCGGGCGGAGCGACAGTGGGATCGGTGGCGCTGGGACGACAGACATAGATCGAGGCCGGTGAGGGGATCTTCTGCCTGGACCCGAAGATCGCGTCGAAGTTCGCCGCCCAGTCCTCGGTGAAGAACAGCGAATGGTGCGGCAGCGCCTCGAGTTCGCCTTCGATGCCGAGGAAGACGAGCACCGCGCCGGGACCGCTCGTCACCGACGTCCAGGACCGTTCGGGGAAGCTCTGGTCCTCGGGAGAGAGCAGTCTCGTCTCCGTGTGGTGGAGGTCGGCGGCGGAGACGACGACATCGGCAGAATGCGTGTGTGCGCGTCCGTCCTCGTCGGTCCAGTTCAGGCCGGTGACTCGACGTCTGGTTCGGCCGCGCCCGGCTGGCCCGCGCTCGGCTCGACCTCGCCCTGCTGCCTCGGTGTCGATGTGCGTGACATCGGCTCCCGTGTGCAGGCGCACCCCGGAGCGTTCGGCCAACCGGACCAGGGCGTCGATGATCGTATGGAACCCGCCCATGGGGTACCTGACACCTTGGGCGAGGTCGAGCGTGCTCATGAGGTGGTAGATCGCCGGTGCCCGTCTCGGGTCGGTGCCGAGGAAGATCGCGGGGTACTGGAGGATCTGGCGCAGCACCGGATCGTTGAACGAGGCTTCCGCGAAGCCGGCCAGCGACGTCCCCATCTGCCGGACCAGTTTCGGGAGGCCGCCGAGGATGTCCCGATGGAGCAGTGACCGCGGCGAGGTGAAGGGGTTGTAGAGGAAGTGGGCGAGCGCGAGCTCCTTCGTGTGCTCGGCCGAGACGAGATAGTCGTCGAGGGCATCTCCCGTGCCTCGCTCGACGCTTTCGAAGGTCGCCCGCACCCGGGACCTGCCCTGTGGGATCGTCAGTTCTCGCGTGCGCCCGGGGGCGCCCGTGCTCTCATCGACCGGCCCCGGTGGGCTGAATACGGTGTAGCCGGGATCGAGCGTGCGGAGGTCGAGTTCGGCCTCGGCGCTGGTGCCGGCGAGAGCGAAGAAGTGTTCGAAGACCTCGGGCATGAGATACCAGGAGGGCCCGGTGTCGAAACGGAAGCCCTTACGCTCGAACACGCCGATGCGCCCGCCGAGTTCGGTGTTCTTCTCGTACAGGTCGACCGAGTGCCCTTCGCGGGCGAGGAGGATAGCTGTGGCCAGCCCGGCGGCTCCCCCGCCGATGATGCCGGTGCGCGGGCTGCTGACGGCACCGGAGCCGCTCCGCCGGTTCACTTCCGACCTTCGCGGGCTGAAGTCATGACTGCGTGGGCTGTCAGTCGAGCCTTCACGGCGCTCGGGACCCGCACCCGCTGTCGGTAGAGCTCGGCGACGGGAGTAGAGGCAATCCTCTCGGTGAGCCCGGTGAAGAGCGCGCAGGCGCAGCGGACCGCAGTACGCGCGTCCTTCGGCAGTCCGGTGATGGCATCCTGGGCGGCGTCGAGCTGCTGCCGGATCGTGTTCACCCATTCGGCTTTCTCAGCCTCGGTGAGTCGGTGTCCGGAGGTGAGGTAGCTCCGGCCGAGGCGCTGATCATCATCGGCCAGGTCGCGCAGGAAGTTGACATTCTGGAACGCCGCTCCCAGCTGCCGTGCCCCGTACTCGAGCCGGGCGACCTCGGCGGGGGTGCGGTCGAGATCGATGAGGAAGACCTTGAGACACATGAGTCCGACGACCTCGGCGGACCCGAAGACGTACTCGGCATGTTCCTTCGCGTCGAAGCCGCGGACCGGCGACGCGGTCGCCGCCTCGGTCCTACGACCGGAACCTGTGTCCGCGGATTCCAGGTCTGCCCGCATGGAGGCGAAGAACGGGTCGATGAGCTCGGCGTCGATGCCGGCTGCGCGAGCGGTCCGGGCGAAGGCATGGATGACGAGGTTGTCACTGATGCCGTTGCGCAGCGCCGCGTGGGTGGCGGATGCGAACCGGTCCAGCATCTCCCGCTGCTCGGCCTCGTCAAGCCCTGCTTCGAGGGCCAGGCCATCGACAATCTCATCGGCAATGCGGACCAGGGCGTAGATATTGCGGATATGGTGCCGGTTTCTGGCTCCGAGCAGTCTGACCGCAAGACCGAAAGAGGTCGAATAGCTCGCGATCACGGCCCTGGACGCATCTTCAGCGGTGCGCGTGTAGAGCTCATCGGTTGCGGTGCGGCTTCGCGGCGTCATGTTCGTTAGCTTAGCTAATGAAATGCCCGAGGCGCGAATCTCCCTTGCGGGCCGAGGCGACGTCGCTCGAGGACGATGCGGAAGGGCCCGGGGATGTCGATGCGGCCCTGCAGCAGAACGGAGTTATCCGGCCAAGAAGGGGCGACCAAGCCCTCCGCGCGCGAGAGGTGGAGGCCCTCAGAGGTCAACGCAATCCGATTGACGAACCCCGCGGATCTGTAAAGACCCTTCCGCACGAACTTTGCCCTCAATAGCGTGATTGCCGACACGGGAACCCCTGCGGCTCCTCGAACCGATTCGGAGGAAGACATCATGACTTCACCCATACAACTCGCCCGCACCTACGCGCGCTCCTATGAGGCGTCGTCGCGCAAGGGCAAGGGCACGATCCTCGACTCACTCACCGAGGCCACTGGGTGGACTCGCGATCACGCGCGCCACCAGCTGCGCAGCCAGTCCCATCAGATCAGGGCCGGAGTCTCCCTCGACGCCGTCGTGGACCGCCGTCGTCTCAAGCCGAAGAAGTTCTCCCCCCAGGCCCAGCGGGCTCTCGAGCTGGTGTGGAAGTCTTCCGGCCGCCCCTGCGGTAAGTACCTCGAGGCGGGGATGTCCGACTGCCTGGACTCCTTGGAGAGGCACGGCCACCTCCGTGAGGGACAGCACGGCTATTCGTCCTCGGTGCGGAAGGAACTCCTCGACATCTCCGCGGCGACGATCGATCGGTACCTGCGCGACGCCAAGGCCGGCGACCACGACGATTTGTGGCTGACCGGCACCGGGGCGGGGATGCGTGCTTCCCTCCCGCGACAACGCATTCGTTCGCTCCTCGAGCCCGAACCCGGCTACTTCCTCGTCGAACTGCTTACGATCACGACACCGACCGACGAGGACTGCGTCACAGTGACATTCACCGACGTGGAGATCGGGTGGGTGCACACGAGGACCTTCGCCCCCGGCACGCAAGTGGTCGACATGCTCGCGCAGATGGTGCGCGCGGTGCCTTTCATCGTCACCGGAATCCTGTTGCCGCCGGCGGTCCCGGACAGCGCCATCGAGAAGTGGGCAGAGGACAACCTCATCGAATTCCACTGCATGAGCGATCTCCGACAAGGGTCTCGCGTACCCGATCGGACGTTCAGCGGCCTCAACCTCCCGCTCGGCACGCCGCACGACATCGATGCCGAGGTCGCGAGAGTCAACCAGCTGTGGTCGGCCCTGGCCGACCGCCTCAATTACTTCATGCCTGTCAAGAACCCGGTGGGCTGGCGCCTCTCTCCTGCAGGACAGCGTCGACGCGAATACGATCGTCCGGGCACGCCGGTCTCCCGACTCCTCGCATCCGGCATCCTCTGTCCCGAACAGACTCGAGAGCTGTGTGAGAAGAGTCAGGGGCTTGACATCGCCCGGCTGACCGCACGCGTCGAAGATCTGAAATCGACTCTGCGGTGAAGGGACACTTCGCCGACAGGTCCGGCGGTAGGCGACGAGAAACGGCCGACGGAGGCCATTGATGAAGGTCCCGACATGGACGAATACTGAAGACAGCGATCCGAGGGTCGACACCTGAGACACGATTGGAGTGGCATCTCTGATGGACGAGACCTCGGCAGAATCGACCGACGACAACGTCGGAATACCCAGCGATGCGGCTGCGGACCCCGCGCCGATCGATCCCGAGTCCGAGCGGCATCAGCTGACAGCGCAGATCGGCGAGTGGGCACGCTCGCTCGTCCTCGAACCCGATGACCTCGTCCTCAAAGTGATGGTGGACGAAGCGCTGCGAATCATTCCCGGGGCCGATTACGCGTCGCTCTCACTCGTCAGCCGCGATGACCTCATACGGTCCCGAGCTCCCTCGGACTTGGTCCCCGAGCGACTGGACGCGCGCAGTTTGCCCATTTCGAGTGTGAGGATCTCAGCGAGGTCCCACCTGCGCTCGTCCATGAGATCCGCCGCTCGGGCGAGCGGTGCAGAACGTTCCCGGACATCGGTCGTCCGCCATGTCTGGAAGGCCGCGTCGGAGGCATCGATGACGGCGGAGATCTCCTCGTCGCTGGCTGTGGGAAATTCCTTGAGGACCTCTCCGGTCGCCGGGTTCGTGGTGTTGAATTTCGCGGTCACGGCTTCTCCTTTCCTCGAGGTTCGTCACGGTGCTCTGCGGAGCAGCAATCATCTCCGCTCCGCGACCTCTGCCGAACCGAGACTCCACCGTCCCAAACGTCGACGTCCGCGACCAGCCCCTTACGGTGCCCGACGATTGCCTCTACAATGCGCACGGAGATCGGGGTCGTCGATCACAAGCAGAATCGCTCCGTTGTCGAGATCACTTTCGAACTTCTCTATTTCATCGGAGTTGAAGCCGTACCGCTGAAAGCGGTTCCTGAGTTCGTCGCCTCGCTCGTTGTATCGCTCGTCCACGAGTTCTCCGAGTCCTTTCAGAGTTCCGTCGGCACCGACCACCTCGTCGGTGCTCTCCGCATCGTGGGCGAAGACGTGCAGGGCTGTCTTCGGTACGCCCTCCGACGCGAGCTTCACCAGTTGATTGAGCACACCGATGTCGTCGTGAAAGGTCTTCACGATCGGTTTGTGATCCGTCACGTCTGACTTCTGAGAGTTGAGATCGTCGTCGCTTCCCATGCCGCTCAACATAGCATTGCAGAGCCGCGTCGGCACGGCTGATTCAGTCAGTCCGCTCAGGCTCACCCACCATTCCGCGGCCTCCGGAGCAGCACCTTCAGACCCCATGCGATGGCACCGGAGATCGCTCCGACCACCACTCCGATCAGAAGGCTCGAGGCGACTGCGAACGAACGGAAGATGAGCGACTGCGCCGTCGGGTCGAGGCCTGCGAGGTTCCCTCCGAGCTGCGGCGGGTTGTCACCCAGGGAGTGATTCCACAGGATCTGATGCCCGAGTGCCAGGAAGACTCCATAGCAGAGCCCGACTGCCAGGAGGGTGATGAGAGGTCTCGGCACACGTGTGATCAGGACGGTGACGATCCAGACGAGCGGCGGCAGAAAGACGAACAGCGCATTGACGGATGTGCCTTCTTCGATGATGTTCAGATCGTGGAGCACCACTCGCGGTGCCGCCAGAAGCGCGAGACCCACGATGGCGATGACAGGCAGGCCGAGCCGGTGCCGCGGTGTGGTGGGATCGAGTCGGGGCAATATGGAAGATGCCTGATCTTCCGGTGGACTCTGTTGATGAGGCATGATGAGTGTCCTGTTTCATGAGGACAGTCGCATGCCCTCGCCGTCGTTGACACCCTCCACGTTAGGAACCGGCGCACGGATCCGCATCGGCCCCAAAGCGACACTTGAGTCGCTTCTCGTCAACCTCGCCTGCGTCAGGAAGCGACTCAGGCAGGCACGCCGTTGAGCATGCTGGCGATCAGCCCCAGCACCGCCAGGCCCGCGATGACGTACACGATCACACGTTTGCGCATGGTCCGGATTCTACTGCGACTCCCCCGGTTAGTGTCCATGGTGCCCGACGACGAGTCGCCGTCACCACGGGTTGGCCTCCTGCCAGCGGGTGAACCAATAGCGGTCGCCTTGGTAGTGCGACTTCTCCGGCTTGCACCCCTTGAGATCCGAATGCTCCCCCAGCCAGGTCCGCACCATCGGCATGACCTCGTCCAGACGGTCGACCCAATCATCGAGCGGCAGCAGCAGAACCGAACCGTCGACGGAGGTCAGACGGCATGAATAGTTCGGCAGGCCCTCGGTGATCTGCGAATGCGTATATCTGATCTGGTCGCAGCCGGTGGTGAGGTAGAAGCGGATGAACTCACCACAGACATAGGAGCACAGCGTTTTGAAGTTCCGGTAGCGGATCATCCATGCCGGGGGATCATATTCAGACATGTGTTCTATTCTAAGTCTTCGGTCTGACAGGGAACAGCGGATCGGAGGAATCTGCCCTCACCCGTCGTCAGCGGGGCGGTCGTCAGCGGCGGCGGGAGCTCACGCGGATGAGGATCAGCGCGAGGATCACGCACAGCACATAGGTGATGCCGACGGCGACCCAGCCGATGACGAAGCCGCCGGGCGAACCGACGATGACGCCCATAAGCAGCGGGCCCAAGGCGAAGCCGCAGAACATTCCGGCCGTGACCATGCCGCTGGCCGAGACCATCGAGGATGCCGGGATCGCGCGCATGAGCGCGGCCATGAGCACCACCGAGACCCCGAGAGCGGAGATGCCGTGGAAAGCCACGGCCACCCAGACAAGCGCAGACCATGCGGCGACGTCGGCGATGAGGAACAGCACCGCTCCACCCAGGGCGATGAGAGCGAGGACCAATAGCAGGCGGGGGCCTGATGCGCCTTTGGCCATGCGTCTGGCCCAGGTAACGCGGGCGATGACGCCGATGACGCCGGCCAGTGCGGCAGTGGCGCCGCCGAGGACGAGGCTGAAGCCCATCTCGCGCACGGCGAAGAGCGGTATGTACACGTTCGTCGCCTGCACGCCGATGCCGTTGGTCCATCCGAACAGCGCCAGTGCCCAAACCATGCCGGGGTGCTTGGCCGGGCGGGTGGGTGCCGGTTCAGGATCGGGGTGGGCCGCCTCGGCGGGGGTGTCCGTTGAGGGTTCCGGGGTGGTGGCGGCCGCCTCGGTGGCGGTGTCTGATGCAGGTTTCGGAGCGCTCAGCAGCGGGGTGGTGCGCAGCGAATACCAGGTCATCGCGAGCAGGATGAGTGGGATGACCGCGATGGTCAGGGCGGCACCGCGCCACCCGACACCGAGCGCGAGAACCGGGAAGGCAAGGCTGGCGATGAGCTGGCTGACCTGGACTCCGGACTGCTTGATGCCGACCCAGCCGATGCGCTTGGTGTCGGGGACGCGTTCGAGGAGGATCCGGTTGGTCACTCCGTTGGGAAAGGATTGAGCGATGCCGGACAGGGCTGCGGCCAGCAGAAGCATCGGGAACCCGTCGGGAACGGCCACGAGCAGGAGTGCCAGCGTGGCGAGGACGAAGATGAACGCCATGAGCGAGAGATCGGAATGCCGATCGGCGAGGCGGCCCAGGGTGGCGTTGCCGATCGCGGCGGCACCGAAACAGGTGGTGGCGAGCAGGCCGAAGTGGGCTTCGGAGATGCCGAGCTCGGCGATGATCGAATCGCTCGTGGCGCTGAGCCCGTAGAGCATGATGGGCCCGGCAGCGACGGCCCCGAGGAGGACGGTGAGCAGACCGATGCCAGGTGCCTTCTGGTCATGGCTGGTCATCGTACACCTCCTGTCGCATGCTTCAAGTCAGCATGCTAGCCGGAGGCGAATGGCGGGTGGCGAGGTGTCTCAGCTGGTGCGATTCAGCCTTTGGAGCGTCGCACGGAAGACCGGTAGGCCAGTGCAGTGTCGATGGCGAGGATGCCGGCACCGCCGATGAGGACGGCGAGCGCCACTACGATCGGGTGCGGCTCATTCCATGCCAGCAGCCCACACAGCACGGAGGCGAAGATGACGATGAGCACCCCGTTGCGGCAGCGCCGGACCAGGCTGGCCTTCTCATCCGAGTTCTCAACGGCCTGCAGCGTGTAGGTCATTGTCACTCCATCTCGTTGTCGGCATTTCCGCAGCGTGTGGCGGTGATGCACAGTGGTCTGTCTGTCGCGCCCTTCCCGTTCGCACGGAAACGGCACCGAGAGCCACATTAGCCTCGAGTTCGCGCTCTTATCGCCACATGAAGAAATTGTTGAATGTTGCAGATCTTTCACAAAGGCCGCCCCGCCCCGAACGGCAGGGGTGGATGACTTCCCGCCGCCGAAGAGAGGCCGGTCGATCGTTATGGCTGTGTTACCGAATTCCTCGGGATTCAGGGCCGGTCCGCTACATCACTCGACGAATCGACCGCGGTCGCCTGACAGCCCTGCCTTGAGTATTGTGGCCGCATCGTCGGCCAGGATCTCGTTCACCCCGTCTTCGAACTGGTCGAGGGCGGTGGCGACGAGTTCGTCCGGGCGGTTCTTGGGGACATCGATTCCTGCCATCATGTCGGTGTCGGTGCTTCCAAGCAGCATCGAGCTGACCTGGATGCCGGCCCCAGCCAGCTCTTCACGCAGCCCGTTCGACATCGCCCAGTTCGCCGCTTTGGACGCCCCATAGGAGTTCGAGTGTTCGTAACCCAGCCAGGCCATGACAGAGGAGACGTTGAGAAAGGCGCCGCGGCCGCGCTTCCGCATGGCCGGGGCGAACGCCCGGACCATACGCAGGGCACCGAAATAGTTGATGTCGATCTCTCGCCTGATATCGCTCATCTCTCCATCGATGAGGCGGGCGAATGAGGAGAATCCTGCGTTGTTGATGACGATGTCTGCTTGGCCGACCGCGCGAGCCGCCTCCTCGACCTGCTGATGGTCGGTGACGTCGAGACTAATTGGTTCGACTCCGGGCACGTCGACTGACTCTGGACGGCGCGCTGCCGCATAGACTCTTGCGGCGCCGCGCTCGAGCATCTGCGTGGCGAACTGAGCCCCCAGTCCGCGGTTCGCTCCGGTGATGACGACAACGCTGTACTTGATCTTCATGACTGTGCTTCCTTTCGCATCTCCCACCGGTTCAGGCGGGTGCTTCGATGCTAAAATCTGACGTGGACGTCAGCTTCAAGGCAAAGAGACACATGTCACAGATTCCGCAGTCGCCGGCCCTGTTATCGATCGGTGAGACCGCACGTCGTTCCGGCAGCAGTCCGCGTGCCCTGCGCTACTACGAGGAACAGGGCCTCCTCGCGCCGGAGCGCACCGAGGGTGGTCAACGTCGCTATCCAGCTGACGCTGTTGAGCGGGTCCTCCTTTACCGAAGGCTCATCGACGCCGGCCTCGGCACCGAGGTGATTCGAGAGCTTCTGCCCTGCATGAATGGTTCAGCGACTTCTGACACCGTGGCCACGCTGCAACGCGAGCACAAGAAACTGCTTGCTCAAGCCAGGGAGCTCGAGGCGACCGCAGGCAGGCTGGAAAGCATCCTCGAATCGCTCTGAACTCCCGAGAGCGGTGTGCCGGTGAGAGTCTCGGACGACGCGCTTCAGGGAGACGCAGAGTTTGTCACTGCGTTGAGCGCCGTGTCGACATCGGCTTCGTCGTTAAAGAGGTGGAATCCGAAGCGCATGTTCCCTCCGGCCTGCGAGTATCGCACTCCAGCCGCGTCGAGCCGGTCGAGAGCCGCGGGCCACGACTGCTGGGCGTCGTCGAGGTCGATCGTCACGATGGCTGAGTTTGACTCCTCCAGACCGAGCCCGGTTCTGAAACGGTTGGCCAAGGCGAGGTCGTGGGTGTGGATCTGGTCGACATCGACGTCGAGCAGCAGTTCGAGCGCTGGAGCCGTGCCGACCCACGAGTGCCAGGCCGGTGAGATGTCGAAGGCGCGAGCACCGTCGGCCAGATGCATCGGCATCCCGTAGCTGGCTGCTCCCCCGGCAGCGAACCACCCGGCGGCCAGAGGCTTGAGCCGGTCGAAGCACTCCGCACGGCGGGGATGAGAGTCGTCGGCGGCTGCCAACTGCGACGGCATCGTGAGGAACGCCGTCCCGCGCGGGCGCACAGCCATTTGTAGGCGGCGACGGCGAGGAAGTCGACCTCGGAGGCGTTGAGCGGCAGCCATCCGGCCGCCTGCGTGCCGTCGAGGACAGTGAGTGCCCCAACTTCTCGGGCGGCACGGGTGGTCGCTGGGATGTCGGCGACCTCGCCGGTCGCGGACTGTGCGGCGGAGAAGGACACGAGCGTCGTGGACTCGTCGACCGCCTCGGCGAGGGTGTTCAGCGGCGCGGTGCGCACCCGCACCCCACGGTCGGCGTGGACGGCGAAAGGGTAGACCCCGGAGGTGAACTCGATGTCGGGGATGAGGACCTCCGCGCCGTCGGGCAGCGCAGCGGCGATCGGGGCGAGCAACTGGGATACGGCGGCCCCGGTGGCCACCTGATCTGAGGGAACACCGACGAGGCGACCGAAGAGTTCTCGGCTGGTGTCGACCGATTCCGCCCACCGCGGCCAGGGGACGCTTCCGGCCCGCCACTCGTCGAGGGATCGTTGCAGCGCGTTCCATCCGCGCCTAGGCGGCGGACCGTAGGAGCAGGAATCGAGGAAGGCCTTCTGCACGTCCCATTCGGTACGGGCCTGCGCGATAGTCAGACAGGAGGTGGAGCTGGTGGGATCGTCATTGATGTCCATGCCAGCGAATCTAGCACCGGAACCGCGGGGCCGCCTCGGCGAATTCAGGCCACGCGCTCGGGGTACGAGTAGGCGTTGAACCTGCCCTTGCGGTTGAAGCCGATGACGGTCACGCCTACGTCTTTGCCGTGGTCGACGGCCATCGCCGAGGGGGCGCTGACGGCGGACATCATCGGGATGCCGGCCATGGCGCACTTCTGAACGAGCTCGAACGATGCCCGCGCGGACACCTGCAGCACGGTCTGGCGCAGCGGCAGGCCCCGGTTGGCCATGGCCCAGCCGATGACCTTGTCGACGGCATTGTGCCGGCCGACATCCTCACGACCGACGAGTAGCTCGGGTTCTGCGTTCGGGTCGTCACCGACGGCGAAGAGTGCAGCGGCATGGACTCCGCCGGTCTTGTCGAAGATCTCCTGCGTCTGCCGCAGACGATCGGGCAGTTCACCGATCCGAGCCGCGGAAAGCAGCTTGGGGAACTCGTATTCTCCATGGTCCTCGACATGAAAGGCGCCAGGAATGAGGGGATATGCAGAGGTCTTCGTGACGGCATCGGCGGCCGCGGTTCCGCAGATCCCGCACGACGATGAGGTGTAGACATTGCGGGCCGGAGCCGTCTCGGGGTTCCAGATTCCCGGGGCCAGGCGCACCTGGGCCACGTTATAGTTCCGGCTGCCGTCGGGGGCGAGTCCGGCGGAGAAGTTGACCTCCTCGATATCGTCCATCGACGTCACGACCGCCTCGGAGAGCAGATACCCGGCGATGAGTTCCACGTCGTGGCCGGCGGTGCGCATGGTCACGGTGTACTGCTCACCGTTGAGCTGGATCTCCAGCGGCTCCTCCCCCGCCAGGGAATCCGGGCCAGCCGAGATCTCACCGGTGGCGTCGAACTTATACACCCGGGCTCGCACGGCCTTGCGCATCTGCATGTTCTCGTTCCTCTCTCAGACCCGGGGACCGTGGTCGGTAGTGTCCTCGACGGAGGTCTGGATGTGCTCGAGGAGGTCATCGATGACGGTGATTCCGTCCTTGACCCCGCCCTTCGAACCAGGGAAGTTGATGACGAAGCTGCGCCCCCGCACTCCCGCGACTCCGCGGCTCATCACCGCCGAGGATGTCGACTCGAGACCCTTGCGCCACATCGCATAGATGAGGCCCGGGGACTGGCGCTCGAGGAGTTCGGCAGTGAATTCAGGAGTGCGATCGTCGGGAGCGAGCCCGGTGCCGCCGCTGGTGACGATGATGCGAGGACGATCAGCCTCCGGGGTGTCGACAAGGAGTTCGCGCAGGGCCCGGCCAACG
Source organism: Brevibacterium sp. LAARM3_SD1 (assembly GCF_057364765.1). Taxonomy (NCBI): domain Bacteria; kingdom Bacillati; phylum Actinomycetota; class Actinomycetes; order Micrococcales; family Brevibacteriaceae; genus Brevibacterium; species Brevibacterium sp. LAARM3_SD1. Next base: position 109,255 of record NZ_JBNFOL010000003.1, read on the forward strand.
GGTTCGCCGTCGCGGACGACGATCGCCTCAGGTGTCTCGTATCCGCGACCGCGCAGCCAATCGACGAGGATCGGTCCCGTCGTGTCCGCGGCCTCTCCCCTGGCCGCCGAGGTGGAGGCGATGATGACGGCAGCCTTGCGTCCCGCTCCGAGGAGTTCGCTGTTCTCTTCGCTCACCTATCTGCCTTCTTCCCAGTTCAGTCGCTCCCGCTTGCAACGCACATCGCACGCGGCACGTGCGCACTCTCGCGGGGCACAGTCATTGCCTCCATTGTCCCACTCCGGCCGGGGATGACCACAGACACCCACGGCTCCAGGCGGCCCATTTAGAAGGCGTCCGTTTCACCGGCACAGGTGTGAGGATCGTCAATCCTTGTCACGCGGATTCGACCCACCGACCATGGAAGCGCCCACAACCACAACGGAGTGGAACCGGATTCCCCGAGGAGGATGGACAAAGTGCCGACACCAGATGCGGTCTCTGCCGAGATCGCGGCCAGAGTCGCCGCCGATATTGAAGCGCGCAGGGACCGAATCAACGAAGGCTTCTCTCGCTTCTATGCTCCGTTGGCCGTCGTGGCCTTCGTCCTCACGTTCCTGCCCTACTACCGCTCCGCACCGGAGGACTCGACTCAGTACGGCGGCCTGTGGCAAGAACTCGCACGCACCGGCCATAGTTTTGACGCCGCAGCCGTGATGATCTTCCTCGCACTCATCGCCCTGCTCGCCGTCGCGGCGATTCGGAAGCTACCGGGGCCGGGCTTGTTCGCTGCGGCCGCGCTCAGTCTGATCATCGGCATCATGGTCTGGACCGCCCCGGGCTTCTCGGATCCGCCAGACCTCACCGATGCCGGAATCCTCGACATCGCCTTCTCCTTCACGGCTGCGGCGATGATGCTCACCCACGTCGCTTTGCTGGTTATCTATCGTCGGCGATAAGTAGTTGCCAGCGTCTTGCCATCGTCGGCACATACCGTGTGATTGCAATTTCAACCAATTTTGGAGATCACCGTGTACGCAACGACCGGACTGCCGACCTTCGCCCGCGACATCATCACCCTCATTGCCCGGATCACCCTCGGCGCAATCTTCATCGCCCACGGTTGGCAGAAGTTCAATGAGTGGACCATTGCCGGAACAAGCGATTCGTTTGCGCAGATGGGAGTGCCGTTGGCCGATATCGCGGCCCCGGTAGCGACCTTCATCGAGCTCATCGGCGGAGCGCTGCTCATCCTCGGCGCGCTCACGCCCATCGTCGGATTCCTGCTGGCGGCCAACGTCATCGGCGCCCTCATCATCGTCCACCTCGTCCCGACTCCGTTCGTCGATCAGGGAGGCTGGGAACTCGTCGCAGCCCTCGCCGCCGGCGCACTGCTGATTACCGCCGCGGGCCCCGGTCGCCTGAGCGTCGACCGATTCCTCTTTGCCGGCAAGGCAAGCAAGCGGAATAAGCGCACGAGCGATTCTCACGCCGTGACTGCGGACGCCTGAGCCTCCGCAGACGACTGGCACTTGGTACCGCCAGGGCCTGGCGAAAGCACCGCCATAGGTAGGCGAAATGGTCACAGAAAATTCAAGGGAGCGTGACCATTTCGCCCACCGTAGTCATCGCCCTCGCCACGGGCCGTCCTCGGCACCTCACGCAACGCAGGTAATGTGAGAACGAAGCGCGGTAACCACAGCGCCAGCGGCAGCTAAGCAGTCATCAGAAGGAGAAGCGGTGGAGGACCTGAGCCTGAGCACGCTCATCTGGCTGCGCATGGCCCGCTTCGTCCAGAACAGCAACCAGCTCTCCAACGACCACCTGCGTCAGTTCGGACTCACCGTCGCACAGTTCGAGGCCCTTGCCCATATCCGCAATTTCGAACCGATCACGCAGTCCGCTCTCGCCGAAGGACTGACCGTCAGCGGCGGCGGGATCTCCCGCATGCTCGCCCGGCTCGAGTCCGAGGACCTGATCTCCCGCGAACAGGACTGGAAGACCAAACACATCTCGCTGACGCCCAAGGGCCGCGAACTCCTCGAACGCGCGTTTCCCTCGCAACTGGAACAGCAGGCGTCTCTGTTCGACGATTCCTTGAGCGAGGACGAGAAAGTGCAGCTGCATGCGCTCATGAAGAAGCTCTACGACACCAGCCGGAAGCGCGGCGAGAACCCGCGGGAATAATCGCGCACCCGTCTCAGTTGACATGGCAAATGACATTTTCGTCGCCGTCACGAGGAGACACCTTGAGCGAGTCCGCGCAGCTGCCCACCACCCCACAGCAGCATTCCGGAACGGCTGGATCACAGCCGTCACAGCAGCCGAACTATATGCAGGAATTCGGCTTCGACCGAGGCCAGGGACTGCAGTTCGGCATCTACAGCCTCGGCGATCATCTGCCCGACCCGCACGACGGATCTCGCGTCGATGCCGGCCAGCGCATCCACGAATTCATCGGCTACGCCCAGGCCGCCGAGGATGCCGGACTCGACTTCTTCAGCCTCGGCGAGAGCCATCAGGAGTTCTTCGCCTCGCAGGCCCACGCGGTCATCCTCGGAGCCATCGCCCAAGCAACGGACACCATCCGCATCGGCAGCTCCTCGACGATCCTGTCGACCTCGGACCCGGTTCGCGTGTTCGAGAACTTCGCGACGATCGATCTCATCTCCGGCGGTCGTGCCGAGCTCGTCGCCGGTCGCGCCTCCCGGATCGGCCTGTTCGAACTCCTCGGCTATGACCTGCGCGACTACGAAGAACTGTATGAGGAGAAACTCGATCTGCTGCTCCAGATCAACCGCGAGAAGCAGGTGACCTGGTCCGGTCAGTTCCGGGCGCCGCTCAACGACGCCGAAGTCCTCCCCCGCCCCACCGGGCAGGCGCTGCGCATCTGGCGTGCCGTCGGCGGAGCGCCGGCGAGCGCGGTTAAGGCGGGACTGGCCGGGGTTCCCATGGTCATGGCGCACCTCGGCGGGACTACCTCGGTGTTCAAGGGCACCGTCGATGCCTATAGGCGCGCAGCCGCTCATGCCGGGTTCGATCCGGCCACCCTGCCGATCGCCACGGCCGGTTTCTTCCACGCGGCCGAGACCTCACAGCAGGCGTTGGCGGGAATGTATCCGCATATCAACGAGGGGATGAAGCGCACGAACGGGCAGGGCATGCCCAAGCAGCATTTCGCGCAGAGCGTCCACCCGGCGTCGATTGCGAACATCGGCAGCCCGCAGCAGATCATCGAGAAGATCCTTCACCAGCATGAGGTCTTCGGTCATCAGCGCTACCTCGCGCAGATCGACTTCGGCGGGATGCCGTACGCGGAGGTGATGAAGCAGATCGAGATCATCGGCACCGAGATCCTGCCCGCCGTGAAGAAACACACCGCCACCGTGCCTGAAGAGTCTGTCTCCGAATCCTCCGGTTCCGCATTCGACTCCGATTCCGCCGAGGAGGCCCTGTCATGAAGATGGTTCTGCTGTCCGGGTCGAACGTCGGGACGAAGACCCGGACCGTGATCGATCACCTCGCCGAGGCGGTCGCCGCCTATGACTCGACCATCGACGTGAGCGTCATCGACCTTGCCGAGGTGGACATGGTCTTCTCCGACGGTCGGAACTTCACCGAGTACACCGGCGACACCGGTCGGGTGGCCAGGGAGCTCATGGACGCCGATGCAATCATCATCGGCACACCGATCTTCCAGGCGTCGATTCCGGCGGCGCTGAAGAACGTGTTCGATCTTCTGCCTGTCAACGCGTTCCTCGACAAGGTCGTCGGCGTCATCGCCACGGCCGGTTCGTCGAAGCACTATCTCATCCCTGCTCAGCACCTGCTGCCGATCCTCAGCTATATGAAGGCGCAGGTCGTTCAGCCGTATGTATTCGTCGGTGAGAGCGATCTGCACCGTGGCGAGATCGTCAGCCACGATGTCCTGCAGCGCCTCGACCGCCTCGTGGAGGACACGATCGTCCTCACCCGCACTTTTGCCTCGATTCGGGAGGAGCGGGACGCCGCCTACGGGTTCTGATCGTTCAAGAGCGTTGTCCGCCCACCGCCTGAATATGCGACCTCTGCGTGAAGCGCCCCGTGACCAAGGTCAGGCGCGCAGACGCTCGAGGTGCGCAGCCAGCAGCGCGCGAGCACGCTCGGAGGCAAGAACCTCGGGGTGAAGCGCCGAGCGCAGGGTCAGTCCGTCGATAAGAGCGGCAAGGGTCTCGGCCTCGGTTTGGGCATCGAGACCCGCACGCAGGACTCCGCGGCTACTCATGCTCTCAATTACTTGGGCCATGAGATCACGAGTGCCGCGCACTGCAGTTTCGAAGACGTCGGCAAGCTCTGGTGTCGTTCGAGCCTCCTCTTCGAAGGCCAGCCACACCACTGACTCCCGACGCCGAGTCTCGTCGAGCGGCAGCAGTTCGGAGAGGAAGTCAACCGTCAGCTCTTTGGCCTGATCGTGATCGATGCTCCCGGAATCAAGTTTGGGAAGCATGTCAGCCAGTCGTGTTTCCAGCCGAGCCCCGACACGCTCGACGAGAGTATCGAGCGCGAAACGTACTATCCCGTCGGCGCCGGAGAAGTAGTGCCTGATGGAGCCGATGGCCAAGCCGGTTTCATCGGCAATCGTCCTCAGCGAGACCTTGGAGAGTCCCTGCCTGAGGACAATGGAGAAGAGCGCGTCGGCGATGAGCTCTCGGCGCTGAACAGGGTCGACGAATTTCGGCATAGATCTTTTATAGCACATCCATGCTACAACGTGCTATCGTTTTAGCACGCACCTGCTAATACATCAAAGGAGATCGCCCATGTCACCCCTCCTCATCGCCCTCGGAGTCATAGCCGTCATCGTCGTCGTCATCGTTCGACGCTTCCGCGGAGAGCCCGTCGACGCCAAAGATCTCGCAGTTCCACCGTTGATCCTGCTGGGACTGGCCATCAAGGAACTGTGGGGATTCAGCCATTGGACACTGACGAACGTCACCTTCCTGACCGCCTCGGTGGTGGTCGGCGTCAGCTTCGGAATGCTGCGCGGAGCTTCTACGGTCCTCTTCGAACGAGACGGGACTCTCCACCAGAAGTACACGGTGAAGACGATGATCATCTGGGCATGCAGCCTGCTCGCGGGGCTGGGCCTTCATTTCGGAGCTCAGCTCATCGGCGCCGAAGAAGCCGTTCGCCCCATGACACTGAGCATCGGATTGAGCCTGCTCGGCGAAGCGATCACCTGCGGCGGGCGGGGCCTGCAGTCGGGCATTCCCTTCAGCAATCGCGACGCAATGCGCAACGGCGCAGACACGTCAGCGCTGACCGATTTCGTCGACCGCGTACGCCAGAGATGAACAGCAGCTTGGGCGCTTTCGACTCAGTTCGGATACAGCACGGTTTAGGGTGAACAGCACGGTTTCAAACACGGGCTGTTCACCCTAAAGCGTGCCTTTACGATTCGACTGGAGCGCGCCCGCTTACGCTCCCGTACTGCCGGACCACTCCGGCAGCACCGGTGCCCCAGATCACCGGATTTGCCGGGCCAGGTGGCCCTGGATAACCTGAAACTGGAAGGAACCAGCCGGGACGACCCGGCTGCGAACGAATCACGATGAGGACGGCCTCAGAGACAGGAAGACCTTTCATGACCGCCGCCCTCCGCACCATCATCACGCCGACCGCGATTCTTCGGCTCATCCTCGGCTGGGGCGTTTTCATCGCCCTGCAATTCATGGGCTCTCTGCTCGCTCCACCAGTGCCCCTGCCGCTTCTCGTGACTGCGCTTCTGGTCATCATCGCGGTCATCCTCATCTGCGCCTTCGGAGTCGTCACCGAGGCCGAGCACTTAGCGGACCGCCTCGGCGATCCCTACGGTTCGCTCGTGCTGACGATCTCAATCTGCCTCATCGAGGTCATCCTCATCGCCGCGGTTCTGCTGGGTCCCGGCGATCACGCGACGATCGCTCGCGATTCGGTGATGGCGGTGTCGATGATCATCCTCAACGCCGTCATCGGCCTGTGCCTGCTCGTCGGCGGACTGCGCCATGGCGCGCTCACCCACAACCGCACGGGTGTGTCGAACTACCTGGTCATGATCGTCGTCTTCGCCGCTCTCGCCTTCGCCGTGCCCGCCCTCATCGGCACCCCCGACGGTGCCTATGAGATCTGGCAGGAGATCCCGATCATCGTGGTCACCGTCGGTGCCTACGTCTTCTTCCTCTACCGCCAGATGGGACCGCAGGCCCGGGAATTCACCGAGGTGGTCCCCGTCGGTGCTGCCGCGGCGAGCGCCTCGTCGAATGCCGGAACGTCGCACTCCTCCCCCACCGAGGCGGCCGTCGAGGCTGACGACGGACCTCAGGGAATTGTCGAGATCCTTTCGACCCACCGTGTGGAGATCATCCTTCGGCTGGTCCTCCTCGTCGCCACGGTTCTGCCGATCGTCCTGCTCTCCCACGATATGGCCACGCTGCTCGATGACGGCCTGGGCCGCCTCGGCGCTCCGGTGGCGCTGTCCGGAGTGGTCATTGCGATGATCGTGTTCCTACCTGAGACGCTTACCTCTCTGCGCGCGGCGTGGAACGGGGAGATCCAACGTGTGAGCAACCTCTGCCACGGCGCACAGGTCTCAACGGTGGGACTGACGATTCCGACCGTTCTGGTCATCGGCATGCTCACCGATCAGCAGATCGTGCTCGCCGAGTCGCCGATCAATCTCGCGCTGTTTGCGATCACGCTCTTGGTCTCTGTCATCGGGTTCGCCGGCAAAAAGGTCACCGCCGTTCAAGGTGCCGCCCACATCATCATCTTCGTCGTGTTCGGTCTCGCACTCTTCGCATGAGTTGCCGGCACGGTGCCGGGACGGCAGGCGCGGGCGGCAGGCGCGGGCGGCAGGCGCGGGCAGCGAACCGTCACGGGTAGGCTGATTTCCGAACGTTCAATCAGCCTCCGGCGCTGCCCCGTACGAAGGAGAATCCATGGCCAACGACACTTCCTCGCAGCCCGCTGCGCCACTGCCCGACGTCTCACCCGAAGGCTCGAGCCGGTTCGTCGCGGCCACCGGACTCGTCGTCGATGAGGTCAGCGCCACCTCGGTGCGGGCACATGCCGACCTGGACGAGAATCACCACACTCCGTGGGGCGTCGTCCACGGCGGCGTGTACGCCACCATCGTCGAAAGCGCCGCCAGCATCGGGGCCAGCACGGCTGTGGCCGAGCGCGGCGAGTTCGCCGTCGGCGTCCACAACGCCACCGACTTCCTGCGCCCGACCGCGGCCGCACGGGTCACGGTCACCGCCGAGGCGCTCCACCAGGGTCGCAGCCAGCAGCTTTGGGACGTCGTCATCACCGACTCGGCGACGCAGAAGGTGCTCGCACGCGGACAGCTGCGCCTTCAGAACGTACCGCTTCCCACAGACGCGCAATAGACGCGAGAGTGGAAGGCCTCAGTTCCCGGCCATGTCCCGCAGAGCGTTCTTGCGGATCTTACCGGTCGACGTCGTCGGCAGCTCCTCGACGAACTCGACTCCGGCCGGTGCCTTATACGAGGCGATGCGGGTCTTGACGAACGCGATGAGGTCGGTTTCGGTCACCTCGGTGCCGGGCCCCAGGACGACGTAGGCCAACGGTCGCTGTCCCCACTTCTCGTCGGGCATTCCGACCACGGCCGCCTCGGCGACGGATTCGTGGGCGACGATGGCCTGCTCGACCTCGATGGTGGAGATGTTCTCTCCGCCGGAGATGACGATGTCCTTGGCGCGGTCGAGGATCTGGACGTAGCCGTCGTCGTGCATCACGGCGAGGTCGCCGGTGTGGAACCAGCCACCGCGGAACGCCTCGGCCGTGGCGTCGGGAGCGTTGAGGTAGCCCTTCATGACGTTGTTGCCGCGCATGATGATCTCGCCCATCGTCACTCCGTCGCGGGGCACGTCGGTGAGCACATCATCGTCGCGCAGTTCGACCACGCGCATGCGTTCGGCGCTGATCATGCCGATCCCCTGCCGGGATTTCAGCTTCGCGCGCTCCTCCACCGGCAGGCCGGTCCACTCGGGCTGCGGTTCGCACGAGGAGTACGGACCATAGGATTCGGTGAGTCCGTAGACGTGGATGACCTCGATGCCGAGGCCCTCGAGCAGGGCGATCGTCGTCGGCGACGGCGGGGCGCCGGCCGTGGTGATCGACAGCGAACCGCCCAGATCGTGGGCCTCCTTGGCCCCGGCGATGGTGTTGAGCACGACGGGGGCACCGGCCATGCGGGTGACCTTCTCGTCGTCGATGAGTCGCCACGCCTCGGGCCCGCGCACCGCCCGAATGCACACGTGAGTGCCCGACACCGCGGTCAGCGCCCAGGTCGTGCACCAGCCGTTGCAGTGGAACATCGGCAGCGTCCACAGGTACCGGGTCAGCGACGCGAAGTCCTGTGTGATGACTTCGCCGAGCGAGTTCAGGTACGCCCCGCGGTGGGTGTACATGACGCCCTTCGGCCGCCCTGTCGTGCCCGAGGTGTAGTTGACTGTGATCGTCGCGGTCTCGTCCTCGACCTCGTAAGCCCGGGGTGTTTCCGGCGCCGAGGCGGTCCAGTCGGCATAAGCTTCGACGTTGAGATCGGTCGCGGTGACCTCACCGGGGGTTCCATCTTCGTCGGGGTGGACGACGATGGTTTCGACCGCGTTCGCGGCACCGGCGTCGATGACCGGCTGGAGGAGTCCGGCATCGCCGAAGAGGAACTTCACCTCGCTGTGGCCGAGGATGTATTCGACCTCGGGCGGGGCCAGTCGGGTGTTGAGCATGACGAGCACACCGCCGGCCAACGGGACCGCGTAGTGGGCGATGAGCGCTTCGGCGCTGTTGGGGGCGAGCACCGCAACCGTGTCCCCAGTTTTGAGTCCGCGGCGAACCAGACCTTCGGCGAGGTTCTGCACGGTCTCGGCCATCTGCCGGTAGGTGAAGCGGCGCGGCCCATCGACGATCGCTTCCCTGTCGGGGTGAGCCTCGAGCGAGCGCTCGAGGAAGCGCAGCGGAGTCAGGGCGGTATCGAGTCCGGACATTGCAGGTCTCCTCATCGTCGATGATCGTGGCGGCCGTCGCCAGAAGCAGCTGCGACGGTGTTCGACATCAGACTACCGAGCGAGTGTGATCGCGTGCACACCACCCCTCGCCGAGGCGGCCTATTCGCAGGCGATTCCGTCGCCGTCGCGGTCGAGGTGCGACCCGTATCCAGGGTCACCGTTGCGCACGGGTGCCGCACCGGCCTCGCGGGCTGCCGTGCAGTTTTCGAAGAAGGTCGACGAGCTGGAACTCGAGGACTTCTGCTTGGCGGGGCGGGTCTCTTCCTTCGTGGTGACGTTGTCACCGTCGCCGGGACCGGGCCAGTCGGCATCCTCGGTGAAGGCGGGCTGGTCATCGCAATTGCCGAGGACGCGTTCCATGGCGTCCTTCTCGGCTGGGACGACCCACAGGTCGTATTTGTGTTTCACGGCGATCTGCCGGGCGACGTATTCGCAGCGATAGCTCTTGTTCGGCGGCAGCCAGGTCGCGGCGTCGCCGTCGCCCTTCTGCCGGTTGAGGCTCGAGCTCACGGCGAGCAGATTGAGCGGATCGTTGCCGAATTCCTTGAGCGTCTCCTCGTCGAACTTGAAGGCGCCCGTCTGCCACGCGTTCGATCGGGCGACGACGTGGTCGATGTCGACGGCATTCGCGCTGCGATCGAAGTCGTAGGTCTCGCCGGCATAGGGGTCGGCGAGAGTCCCGGCCAGGACGATGCAGCCTTGGGTTCCGGTCTTGAGGGTGATGCTCGTGAGATCGCGACGGAGCACGTCGTTGCGGGTGTCGCAGCCATTGTGGTCGGTGTCCGATCGCCATTTGAACAGGTCACCGTCGTAGCCGGTCTTCGGCGCCCGGCCCTTGACCGTGAGTTTGTCCAACATCGCCGAGGCGGTCCCCGTCGCCGAGCTGCCTGCGCGGCCTTCGTCCCCTTCCGCGCTTGCGCTCTCGTCGTCGGAATCATCGGACTTCGACGGCGAAGGAGTTTCCTCGCTCGGTTCCGCGGCCTCTCGAGTGGGTTTCGGATCGGCCGAGCTGGATGAGGCGGTGTCGATGGTCGGTTGGGCATCCTCGGCGCATCCGGAGAGGAGGCCGAGGGACAGGACTGCTGCAAGTGCCGCAAGAGCGCGGCGTGAGGAAGAGAGCAAGGGCATGGGCTTTCGGGCGTGCAGGCTCGCCGGTGGGGCGAGATGGTTCAGACGTGGTCGTGGACCGAGGCGACACGAATGTCGCGGCTCGATCCACTTCGATCAGTCTAGAGCCGGCGGTGCGGCAATGGCGCGCGGTCGGCAGGAACGTATCCCATTCGTTAGATACCCGGCGATCGGCAAGGTGAGATTCTCGGCGGCTACGTCAGGTTTCCAGACACGGGGGTGAGGTCACCGGCGGGTGGGTGCATGATGGAAGGGAACGGCGACCAGCCTCGGCGAGGAGGATTTTCGATGCGACACGATGAGGAGCGCCCGCGCACCAACGGGTTCCTGGCCGACGGGACGGTGCCGGGACATTGGACGCAGGTGCTCGGGTCGATGCGCGCGAATCCGTTCACGCATCTTTCACTGGATGAGGTGCACACCGAGGCGGCCCGCCACCTCATCGTCGCGCCGTCCCCTGAGGTGGCCCGAGCGTGCTTCGGGGAGATGCTCGATGCGTGCGGGGACTCGGTCGAGATCGTCACCGTCGAGGAGCTCGTGCCGGATCGCCGTCCCGGCGGCGTGGATGTTTCTGCCACACAGGCAGGACGGGTGGACGGATCTCGAGGCCGCCTCGGCGAAGTTGCGGGCGGTTCTGGTCAAGGAGAACTCAACGCGGGAGTCCAGCGACAAGCTGATCCTCATGGAGTACGGGATCAACCTGTGGATGTGGGCCGAACCGCCGTCGGGCGGAGGCGACCCCGTCTGCCACGCCGGCGAGCTCATCAGCTGGGAAAGCGCTTGGGCGCTGAGTGCGGGCGGAGGAAGTGAGGGTGACGCCGGGGCCGCGCGGAAGGAGCGAATGTCGCAGGCAACGCTGCCGCCGCGAAGCCTTCAACATCGGCGGTCACAGAAACTGGGCGTCCTGCCTCAGCACGCCCGCCGATCTACTTCGGCCTGCCGCCCGTCCTGCGCAAGCGCCGCTGGGACGGGTAGCCCGGAGACGACCGAGAGCTGTTCGCACTAGGCTGGAGTTATGTCGACAACCTCGCCGGCCGCGTCCAGAACTGCGGATATGCCATCTGCTCAGGAGCTGCTGGTCTTCATCACGTTGAACGAATCCGGAAGCATCACTGACGCCGCTGAGGAACTGCATCTGTCTCAATCTCAACTGAGCCGGATTCTGCAGAGGCTGGAGCGAAAGCTCTCCGTCTCACTGTTTCGACGCAGCACCGCCGGACTCAAGCTCACCCCGGAGGGTGAGATCTTCACCCGAACCGCATCGGCGCTGCGGAATTCCTACCTCCACAATATGCGACAGTTTCGCAACGAACTGGCCGGAGAGACAGGTGAGGTCCGACTGTCGATTCTGCCGTCCATGGCGTTTGAGTTCCTGGGGTCGTGGACCGACGCGTTTCGACAATCGCACCCACAGGCGACCATCACGGCAACGGATGACATATCGGGCAGCGCCTTGCAGCAGCTCGAGTCCGGAACGGTCGACGTCGCCATCTCCGCCTGCCTGCTCCGTTTGCCAGATGGCAGAGAACGGCAGCTGTTCCCCGAGCTCGACGACCTCAACCTCACAGCGATACTCTCCGAAGGTTTTGCTCTTGTCAGTCCTCCCGGCACCGATGTGCCGAGCGAGCTGACCTGGGACTACGCTCTTGGCCAATCCACTGTCGGATTCACTCCTGCAGCAAGCGTCCATCGCTGCATGTCGCAGATCAGCCAACTCGAGGGCATCGTCTATCAGCCGGAAACTCTGACGAACAGCCCGCTGACGATCGCCGGCATGGTCGAATCCGGCTTGGGCTCATCCATCGTGCCGGAATCGAATCTCGGCATCATGCGGATCCGCCAGTTGGTGACCACACCGCTCGAGGGGTACCGACGAATCGTCTGCGTCGCAACCGCTGATTCCCAGCACACAGCACTGGTGCGTCACTTCGTCACCATGTTGACAACGAAATGACGCACCGCGGCAGTCTGCTCAGTGCTTCCGCCTTGCCGGGTCAGTGGATCCGGCCGGTTCCTCCACGGGAAGCCCTGGAACGCTCGAGAACTTCTCGTAACTGCGCTTCTTCCGCAGAGCAGACCACGTCTTGAACCCGATGAACGCGGTCAGCACCACAATCAGCGCGAGCGAAATCGGCCGGGTGAAGAAGATGTCGAGGCTTCCGTCGGACATGATCAGCGACCGTCGGAACTCGGACTCGATCATCTCTCCCAGCACTACACCGATGAGCATCGGTGTCACCGGCAACCCCACCTTTGTGATGACGAAGCCGATCACCCCGAATGCAGCCATAACGAGGACATCGAAATATGAGTTGTTCAGCGCATACGTCCCCAATACACAAAGCAGCACCACAATCGGCATCAGAATCATATTCGGTATCCGCGAGACTCGGGAAAACAGAGGAAGCAGGGTTCGGCCCATGAAGTACATGAGGATGTTGATTACGATGAACCCGACGATGATCGAGTAGACGAGAACGGGCTCATCCGTGATGAGAAGCGGACCAGGAGTCAGTCCTTGGACCAGAAACGCCCCCAGCAGAACTGCGGTGACCGCATCGCCGGGGATGCCCAAGGTCAACAACGGAACCAAAGTGGCGCCGGAGGTGCCGTTGTTCGCTGCTTCTGCCGAGACCACGCCTTCTTCCGAACCCCGCCCGAAAGCCTCCGGCTTCTTCGAAACAGCTTTGGCCCGCGAATACGCCATATAGGCCGACACCGTGGGCCCAAGCCCTGGAATCACGCCGATCACATAGCCGATCAGGCCCGACCTGCCCGCCGTCTTCGCATACAGCCCCCGCGAAATCCGGTCTTCATGTGGCCGTTCAGGCTCTTTCACTGTCAAGGGGCTTGCAGTCGTGACCACCAATTTCGGTGCACTCACCTGGCGGAACACCTCGGCGAGGGCAAAGAGACCGATGATCACCGGGATGAAGTCGATACCCGACATCAGCGAGACCTGATCGAATGTGAACCGCGCGTTCCCGAAATCGAGTCGATGCCCACTGTCGTGATGAACAGCCCGATCGATGCTGAGATCAGTCCCCGAACAAATGACGATCCTTCGATGCCGGCGACGAGGATCAGACCTCCCAGAGCCAGCAGTAGGAACTCCGGAGATGAGAACTTCAGAGCGGCGGCGGAGATGACCGGGGCACCGACGAGCAACCCGATTCCGGAAATCAAAGCACCGAGGACAGACGCCGTCAGCGACAGTGACAGAGCACGTTTCGCGAAGCCACGCTTGGCCATGGCGTATCCGTCGGCGACTGTTGCCGCCGATGCTGCGGTTCCTGGTGCTCCGATGAGAATCGCTGAGATGCTGCCACCATAGATCGCACCGCAGTAGCAGCCGACCAAGAGCATCATGGCCGCTGTGACGTCCATCGAAAACGTGATGGGCAGCAGCAGTGCCACTCCCATCGTCGCGCCCAGACCGGGCAAGGCCCCGATGACGATTCCAGCGAAGAGACCCAACACCATCGCAAGCAGCGAAGCGATGGTGAAGACCGAACCCAATATGTCCATGATCATCAGTGATCACCAACCAATCAGTGAGAGTTGAACTTGCAGGAGCTCAGCGAAGACGACATAGGTCACACCTATCGTCACCACGAGAAGGATGATGATCTGCACTGGTCTTCTCAGTCCGAACGCGACGGCAGTCAGAGCCATGAGGATCAGTGAACTCAGCCCATAGCCGATGAGAACGGTCGTGTAGATCCATACTGCGATCCCAACCAGGATCAGTCCGTAAGCAATCAGCCGAGCCTTTCGGTCCGGACGACAGCCGGCGTCGGACGGACCCGCCGAGCCCGAGGTGTCGTCGGAGCCCTCGATCGAAACTGGCGATCCTGCTCGCAGCTGAATGAGCAGGTCCACCAGCCCACCGACTGTCACGGCCACACCGCTGAGGAAAGGGAGGAACCTCGGACCAACTGGATCCGTGGTCGATTCGATGACTTGCCGCGGGGTCAAGATCAGAATCAGGATGCCGATGAAGATGAGAACGAGCGGAAGGATCAGACGTGGCCACACCGTTCTCATCGTTGAGCTGCTTCGGGTCATGGCCCTCATTTCAATGGCCCTCCGTTGAACTCGTTGGCTTTGTCGACGACCGTTCCCATACCGTCGATATCCGACTGGAACGCCTCGCTGTCCTTGAATGCCGGCTTCATCTTCAGATTGGCGAAGCGCTTTTCGGTTGCATCGGTCGCCAACGCCGCCTTGACCTTCTTCTCCAAAAGAGCGACCAACTCCGGGCTCATGTCTGGTGGCCCCGCGATGCCGAAGAAGAGATCGTTGTCGATCGTGTATCCCAGTTCCGTGGCCAGGGGAACATCCTCAAAACCCTCGGGCTGGTGCGACCCGAGTACCAGCAGAGGCCGGAAGTCACCGGATTCCACATTGGGCACGGCGTCGACGGATTGGATGACAGCACTGTCGAGGTTATTGCCCAGGAGTGCGTTGATCATCGGGGCGTTCCCTTCGTAGGGAACGTCGGAAGTCTGCATCTCTGCCTCGCCCGACAGCGCCGCGAAACTTACATGCGCCGACGAACCGACGCCTGTCGTCCCGTAGCGCAAGCCTCCGGGTCGCGAATTGGCTTCGGCGACATAGTCTGCGAATGATTTGATCTCGGAATCCGCACTGACTACGAGAACGCTGGGCAGCGCAGTCAGCTCAGCAATCGGAGTGAGGTCGGTTGGTCCATACGGTGTGGATTCGAAATGCGGCTGCGAGCCGTAGGACGTTCCAGTGACGACCGTCAGGCTGTATCCGTCGGGATTCTTATTCATCACCTCGACCGTGCCGACGATTCCTCCGGCACCCGGCTTGTTGACCACCGGTATCTGTGCCCGCTGACCACCCGTACCCAATTCCTGTGCCAAGCCATCTGCGACGACGCGTCCGACGATATCTGTCGGTCCGCCGGCAGAAAACGGTACGACCAGTTCAACCGGTCGATCCGGAAAGCCGTCAGTTGTGCCCTCCACAACGGGAGTGCAGCCGACCACTGCACCGGACAGGCTCCCGAGGAACACCATGGCGATTCCACGGCGACTCCATTGTCTGTGTCTCATCTCTTGCCTTCTTCTTGTTCGTAATCACTGAGTGTCGCGGCGTCATCGCCATGACGGGTGATCGGCACCAAGTTTTGGTGCCGCTCTGTAGCCTTCGACAGGTGTGCGGTCGAACGTCACCGGGAACTTCACGGCCAGCGTCTCCGGGGCGTCTTCCAGCGGCTGGAGGATTCCGCGTTCAGCGGTGAATGGGCTCTCGACGATGTCCGTGAGTGTGTTCACTTTCGACCCCGGCACCCCCGTTTCCTTCATCACTGTGTCCAGATCATCGGCGCTGTACTTCGTGGTGACCTCTTCGATGAGACAGATAAGCACGTCGCGGTGTTCGACCCGGAGGTCATTCGTCGTGAAGCGTTCGTCGTCGAGCAAGCCGTTCAGTCCGACCGCCTGGCAGAAACGTGTGAAGTGGGTATCGTTGCCGCAGCCGAGCATGTATCCGCTGTCTGCTGTGGCGATGATCTGGTAAGGCGAAAGTGCCGGGTTGCCTTGGCCCATCGGCTGCGGGGCGGATCCGGTTGAGAGTGCTGAAAGCAGCCAGTTGTTGAGCATCCCGTACTGCGCGTCGAACATGGCGACATCCAGGTACTGCCCTTGCCCCGAACGCTCCCGTTCGTAGAGAGCAGCCAGCAGTCCCATTCCTCCGTAGAGTCCGGTAGTGATGTCGGCGATCGACGGACCGATCTTGACCAGGTCGCCCTCGGCTGTTCCCGTGATCGACATCAGCCCGGATTCTGCCTGCATGACGATGTCATAAGCAGGCCACGTGGCTCGGGAACCAGTTCGGCCGTAGCCGGAAACCGAGAGGTAGATCAGCCGCGGATTCTTCTCGGCCAACGTGGGGTAATCGACGCCGAGGCGCTCGGCCACACCTGTCCGATAGCTTTCGGTGACGACATCGGCGTCTGCTGCCAGTCCGTAGAACACCTCGAGATCCGCTGGATCTTTGAGGTTGAGTGCCACCGATCGTTTATTGCGGTTGACGGCGTGGAAGTAGCAGCTCACGCCGTGGTAAGTCGGCGGGGTGAATGATCTCGATTCATCACCGCTGCCGGGCTGTTCGATCTTGATGACGTCGGCGCCCAGATCGGCCAGCACGTGGCCGGCGAAGGGACCGGCCAAGGTGCGGGACAGTTCGAGGACGCGGACTCCGCTGAGGATACCCACCCTCAGTCGTTCTTCCGTGCGAAGGCCAGCGAGAATTCCTTGCGCGAATCAGTGACGGCCTCGGCCTCGAACATGTTCTTCCACGTGTGGAACAGGCGCTTCTGCTGGGCGATGACCGTGCGGTCGGACTCCATGGTGTCGCGCAGCAATGCCGCGGCAGCCTCGTCAACCGTTGCGTCGTCAACGACTGTGTTGAGGAATCCGCACCGCTCCATCTGCTCCGCAGCGTAACGTCTGCCGGTCAGGATCATCTCATTGGCCTTCGTCCATCCCATCAGTCGATGGAGGTTGACCGATTCGAGGACTGAGGGGATGCCGATGCGGACCTCAGGCATGGAGTACCACGAGGAGAGCCCACCGACGCGGAAGTCGGCGGCCGCCGCGATCTCGACGGCGCCGCCGATGACGTATCCCTTCATCGCCATCGCGACGGGCAGTTCGCAGTCTTTGACCGCTTCGCACACGCTGCCGAGCAGCGTGATGGTGTCAAGGGCCCGGGTGGAGTTCTTGTGTTCGAACTGTGAGGTGTCCATCCCTGCGGAGAATCCCTTGTCGCCGACAGCGTTGACGAGCACTCCACCCAGATCCTGATTGGCGGATGACTCCTGGAAAGCTTCGCGCAGCTCGACAAGTGCCTCCGCGGTCAGCGAATTGGCACGAGATGCGTTGTCGATGGTGACGGTGAGAATGCCGTTGTCGACGGACTGGCGGATCATGGGTTCTCCTCTGATGATGACGATGGTGTGAACTGAGAATCATCGTCGCACCAGCCTTCACCGCTCCGCTCGGCCTCTATTCTCGAATTGCATGCATAAGATGCATGAAGGATGTGTCCACGGATGACTCGCCTGCCCTCCACGGGAGTGTCATCCAACTGTGTCCGCGCCCCTTGATCGGACCGCCCACCACAGAGGGAGCCTTCTATGGCCCGGGCGGTCAGCGCTAAGACGGCCAGTCGGCAAAATCAGGCTTCGCTCTTCACCCCTCCGCTCAGACGAGTGCCACCACGATGCCCGCGGCGATGAGCAGCACGAAATAGCCCCAGGCGTGGAGGATCTCGGGGATCTTCGGCACTCGGCGGCGCAGGAACACGATGACCGGCAATCCGCCGATGAGCAGCGCCGCGGCCGCCACCAGGTCGAGCGATCCGACGATGCCCGGGGCGTCGATCGCTGCCGGAGTCAGGATCGTCACGAGCACGGCCGGGCTCATGATCACCAAGGTCAGCGGGTTGGCCAGGGTCGTGGCCACGGTCATCGTCGCCCCGGATCGGCGCATCATCGGCACCGTCATCACCGACCCGCCGACGCCGAGGAACGACGCCAGACCACCGATCGGCACACCCCAGACCGCTGCGATTCCGCGTCCGCCTTCACTGACCTCGCCGACCTCATCGACAACTGCAGCCTTGCGCCGGAAGAATCCGGGCCGGGCGAGCAGATCGATGGCAGTAGCCGCGATATACGCAACGAATCCCCACTGCAGCATAACTTCCGGAGCGAACCGTCCCGCGAAGGCACCGAGGCCTCCCCCGAGTGCGAGCAAGCCGAGCAGCCACCACCGCCCCTTGAGATGAGCGAGCGTGGATCGTTTCGTCGACACCGTCGCGACGATTGCGTTGACGAGCATCACCAGCGCCGAGGTGGCCGCCGCCACCCGCGCCGTGTCCTGTCCGAGGTCCGCATCGACCAGGGTGATGATCGGGACCGTGACGAAGCCTCCGCCGAACCCGAAGAGCACGGTGGTCAGGCCGACGAGGCAGCCGATGAGGACGAGCCCGAGGAATTCCACGCGGTCAGGCGAGCCTCAGAGCCGGGCGATGAGCAACGGTTGGGTCACGGCTCCAACGTAGCCGATCTCGTCGGCCAGGTCGCCGTTGGCAACACCGCGACCATCGGGTCCGACATGAGTGCGAACGTTCATGTTCAGCCATTCGGACTTCGGTTCGCGTGCAAAGGTCAGCGACAGCGACGGTGGGATGAACGTCCACTCGCCGTACGGCACAGCCGCCGAGACGCCGTTCGCCGAGTCCGCCACGATGACGAAGCGCTGCATCGGGCTGGTGTCCTCCCCTGCGACGAGCGGGATGCGCGGACGCACCCAGACGTCGGCGGCTCCGAGTTCCTGAAGGCCGCCGGAGACGAATCGCCATTCGATGGCACGCCCGTAGCCCCAGTCAGGGCTGATGCCGGGGAAGTACTTCTGCTCCTGCGGTTCCGGCACCGAGGATGTGTCGAAGTTCGCAGCCACCTCGGCGCTGGATTCGGGTGTCGAGCGCATCCGCCACGCGGTCGCGGTGACGGCAAGACGGTCTTCGGCCCAGAGTTTGGCTTCGACGAGTTCGATGCGCTTTCCGGGTCGGACGATGGTCGCCTCGGTGCGGATCCGACCCTGAGGGATCGGCCCGAGCATGTCGATGGTCAGCCGGCCGATGCTCATCGCCTCGTCTTCGCGGATGTGTTCGACGGCACGCGCGAGCAGTGCCGCGGGCGGCCCGCCGTGCTGCATCCGCTCGTCCCACGGGCTCGTCGTGGCCCCGGTCGAGTCGAATTCGTTCTCGCCGCGAGGAAGGTAGAAAGCCTCGGGCAGTGGTGTGACCTCGTTGTCTGTCACGCGTCCTCCTCAATCGTTCGTTAAGTTCTCAGGCTATAGTCTCTCGGCCTTCGCGGCGAAGGCGAGCGCGAATTCCTTCTGACTGTCGGCGATCGCCTCGACCTCGAAGGTGTTCTTCCACGTTCTCAGCAGTCGTTTCTGCTGGGCGATGACTGCACGGTCGCCTTCGTCCAGCCCATGAGGCGGTGGAGGTTGACCGATTCGAGCACCGAGGGGATGCCGATGCGCACCTCGGGCATCGAATACCAGGAGTCGCTGCTGCCTATGCGGAAGTCCGCGGACGCTGCGATCTCGGCCGCTCCGTCGATGCAGAAGCCGTCGATCGCGACGGCGACCGGAAGGTCGCAGTTCTTAATCGCTTCGCACACCTCGCCGAGGCGGCTGATCGTCTCGTACGCTCGTTCCGCACTCGTATGTGCGAACTGCGCGGTGTCCATTCCGCCGAGAATCCGCGCCCACCGGCAGAGGTGAGGAGAACTGCGCGCAGATCTCGTTCGCGCTCGCCTCGGTGAAGGCGTCGGTGAGTTGGCCCAGCATCTCCTCGGTCAGTGCGTTTTCCTGCGCAGTGTTGTCGATGGTGAGGGTGAGGACGTTGACGGTGCGGTCTTCTCTGATCATGCGGGGCTCCTGCCAATGAGATTGTCGCTGCCACAACCTTATTCCGCATCGAGGCTCGCCAGGGCAGCCTCGATAAATGCCGTCGCGGCGGGACTCGGATTGAATTCGCTCCATGCGAGGTATTCGACGCGCTTCGGCCCGTCGGTCACGGGCACGGTGACAAGTCCCCGTCCCTTCGGTACTACCGCCGGGGCAAGCAGCGCAATACCGAGGCCCTGGGCAACCAGGTCGAGCATCATGTCGACGAGCATCGATTCGAACGCGACAGTGCGGGTCAGTCCCGCCTCGGCGAAGGCCCGATCGGACTGCGAACGGCCGGGACTGTCCGAGGGGAAGTCAACGAATGTCTCATCAGTCAGATCAGCCAGCCGCAGCCGCTTGCGTCCGGAGAACTGATGACCGGGTCCGAGCACGGCCACGAGCCGTTCCCGTGCCAGAACGGCTTTCGCCACCCCCGTCGGCTCCACGTACTCAGGTAGACCGAGGACTGCCGCATCGAGACTGCCTGCTCGGATCCGTTCGATGAAATCGAGACTTCCGCCCACGCTCATGCCTATGCTCACCTGCGGGTATGTGCGATGGAAGCGGCCGAGCACCGCGGTGAGGTCGAGCCGTGTCACAGTCGGGATCGCCCCGACGCTCAGACTTCCTCGCATCTGACCGGTCGTGGCTACCGCCTCGGTGACGGTCCGTTCGGCGGCATCGAGAGTGGCCCGAGCACCGGCTACGAAAGCATGTCCGGCTTCGGTGAGTTCGACGCGTCGGCTTGTCCGGGCGAAGAGCTGGACACCGAGTTCGCGTTCGAGAGCTTTGATCTGATGGCTGAGCGCCGATTGGACGACATGCGTATTCTGAGCCGCTCGGGTGAAATTCCGCTCCTCGGCGACAGCGAGAACATAGCGCAGCTGCTGCAGTTCCATTTGTCCATGATCGCAGTTCATTAAATCAATGAAAACTATGTGTTGGACTCATATACCGTCGCGGGTCGACTCTGGAGGCATGACAACAGCGACTACTTCCGCACCACCGACCGCCTCCCCGTCCGGTCCACAGATCGGCACAACCCTGCTCACAGCACTGGCCCCCGCGGTATGGGGCACGACCTACATCGTGACCACCGAGTTCCTGCCCGCCGGCCACCCGCTCCTCGCCGCACTCGTGCGCGCCCTGCCGGCCGGACTCATCGGCCTCCTCATCGCCCGCCGCCTGCCCACCGGATCCTGGTGGTGGAAAGCCGCGGCTCTCGGAACGCTCAACATCGGGGTCTTCTTCCCACTCCTGTTCGTCGCGGCCGCCCGCCTGCCCGGCGGAGTCGCCGCGACGCTGGGTGCTGCCCAGCCGATCCTCATCACCATCCTCGCCATCCTCGTCCTCGGCGAACGCCTGTCCGCTTGGCGACTGGGCTGGGGAATCGTCGGCGTCATCGGAGTCGGTCTCGTCGTCCTCGGGCCAGGCGCCGGCTTCGACATCGTCGGAGTTGCGGCTGGCATCCTCGGTGCCGCCTCGATGGGAACCGGCGTCATCCTCGTCAAGAAATGGGGACTGCCGTCCGGCATCGGTCCGGTCGGCTTCGCAAGCTGGCAGCTCAGTGCCGGCGGGCTCGTCCTTCTCCTGCCCACTCTGCTCATCGAAGGCGTCCCTGCTCATGTCGACGTTCCGGGCATCGCTGGTTACCTGTGGCTGGGCGGCATCGGCGGGCTACTCGCATACACCCTGTGGTTCCGCGGCCTCGGTCGCCTGCCAGTCACCGCCACCGCCCTACTCGGGCTGCTCTCCCCACTGGTGGCCGCTGGACTCGGAATCGCCTTCGCTGGCGAGAGCCTCAACCCCGCACAGATCGCCGGCTTCGCCCTGGCTCTGGCGGCACTGGCATGCGGGCAGCTCTCCCCGACAGCATTCACCCGCGCACGCACAGAAAATGAGACCGCAGCATGAGAATCACCGTCATCGGAGCCACCGGCATGGTCGGGTCCTGCATCGTCGACGAGGCAGCTAATCGCGGCCATAACGTCGTCGCCGCCTCACGCCACCCGAACAGCACTTCCACCAGTTCGACCACCGCGACTCGACCCAGGGTTCAGCCGATGACTGTCGACGCTCGCGTCGCCTCCGACCTCGACATAGCGCTGACCGATGCCGATGCGGCCGTGCTCACCGTCCGGGCAGCGCCCGGCCAGACAACACAGTTCCTCTCCCTCACCGAGGCGGTGCTGTCCGCGACCGCACACGCGCAGGTCCCGCTACTCATCATCGGCGGTGCCGGACCGCTCCAATCACCGAACGATCCTGAATCCTTTGTCCTCGACGACCCGGAATTCGTCGCCGAGGAGTGGAGAGAGCTCGCCGCCGCCAGCGTCGCTCAGCTCGAGGCCTGCCGGAACCATTCGACAGACCACTGGGCCTACCTCAGCCCTCCGGCCGTGCTCGAACCCGGCGCCTGCCTCGGCGAGTATCGGCGCGGAACAACGGCTCTCCTGGTCGGGCAGGACGGACGCTCACGAATCAGCGTCGAAGATCTGGCGGTGGCCGTCGTCGACGAAATCGAGGTGCCGAGCGCCGAACGCCACTTCACCGTTGCCTCTCGCTGACCCGATGCGTTCTGTGCGGCCAGACTCACTCTTGTATCCAAGATGGATGCAAGTTAATGTGAGTGAGTCTTGACCACCACGACGACGTGAGACCGATATGGCCAGCCACATCCGCGAACAGGCCAAACTCATCACCGCCCAGCTCCTCTCCGGGGCCGGCATCGCCTCCGGATATGCCGTCGGCGGACTGCTCGCCGAAGAGATCACCGGGCAGACGTCGATGGCCGGATTCGCGCAGATGAGCGTCATTCTCGGCGCCGGTCTCATCGCCTATCCCCTCGCCGTCCTCGCCGGTCGCTCCGGCCGTCGCAAGGCGCTGACCTTGGGGTTCGGAATCGGCGCACTCGGGGCGGTGGTCGTCCTCATCGGCGTCGCCCTCCAATTCCTCCCCCTGTTCATGCTCGGGATGATGATGTGCGGTTCAGCGACGGCTTCAGGCCTGCAGGCCCGTTACGCCGCCGTCGACCTCGCCGACCCGGCCGCCGCCGGTCGTGCCATGTCGCTGGTGGTGTGGGCAACGACCGTCGGCTCCGTCCTCGGCCCGAGCTTCACCGCCCCCGGTGCCCACCTCGGCGAGACGTTGGGCATGAACGGTCTGGCCGGGCCCTACCTCATCTCCATGGTCGCCTTCGCACTGGCCACGCTGTCAGCCTCGACCCTGACGAAGTCAGCCTCGACCTTGACGAAGTCCGTGGCCGCCGGCACCGATCACCCGGGCGAACCCGACCTCGATGATCCCAGCCACGACGGAGAGGCCACAACCGAGGCC
This sequence comes from Brevibacterium sp. LAARM3_SD1, assembly GCF_057364765.1. Classification (NCBI taxonomy): domain Bacteria; kingdom Bacillati; phylum Actinomycetota; class Actinomycetes; order Micrococcales; family Brevibacteriaceae; genus Brevibacterium; species Brevibacterium sp. LAARM3_SD1. Next base: position 132,245 of record NZ_JBNFOL010000003.1, read on the forward strand.
AACGCCAGCGCCGCCTCGGCGAGGGTACCCGCCGCGCCCAACGGATCTGCCGCCGAGGCGGCCGCCCCTCCCCCGATGAAACTCGGCGAAGCACTGCGCTTCGCTCTGGCCCGCCCGGTGCCGCTGTTCGCGATGATCACGATCATCGCGGGGCAGATGATGATGACCAACGTCATGGTCATGACCCCGGTGCACATGGATCATCAGGAGTTCAGCCTCGGCGCGATCGGCATCGTCGTGAGCATCCACATCGCCGGGATGTACGCCCTGTCCCCCGTGTTCGGCTGGATGGCCGACCGGTGGGGCTCGGGCGTCGTCATCGCAGGCGGGGCCGGTATCTTCGTCCTCACGATCGTCCTCGGCGTCATCGACGCTGTGGCCCCGGAGTCGTCGATGGTGCTGCTGTCGATCGCGCTGGTCCTGCTCGGAATCGGATGGTCGATGTTCCTCATCGGCGGATCGTCCCTGCTGACCGCCTCGGTGCCGGCACATGCGAAGGTGCCCCTGCAGGGCGCATCGGATTCGGCAATGAACCTCGGCGGGGCCCTCATGGCAGCGATGGCCGGGTCCGTGCTCGGCGCCGGCGGGTTCCTCTGGATCAATCTCATGGCCACGTTCGTCCTGCTCATCGCCGTCGGATTCTCGATTCGGGCGATCCCGCTCATGAGCTGGCCGGGACGTCGCGCCTCCACCCTCACCGAGGATGCCGACCAATCCGCTTCCGCCGCGGGACAGGACGGGGCGGGGAAATGAGCACGAAGACTGAGTCGATGAGCGCGGCCGAACGCGCCTATGCCTACGTTCGCGGGCAGATCCTCGGCGGCGAGCATCCGCCGGGAACGATGCTCGGCGAGGCCGCGCTGGCCACCGAGATCGGGGTCAGCCGCACCCCGGTGCGTGTGGCCCTGGCCCGTCTGCAGGACGAGGGGTGGATCCACATCTACCCCAAGCGCGGGGCGATCGTCCAAGGCATCGACGAACGCACCGTCGCCGAGCTCGCCGATGCCCGCTTCGTACTTGAGACGACCGCGGTCGAACGCGCCTCCGAACCCATGCGGCAGCGCTTAGCGGAGAAACTCGACGGTCTCATCACACAGCATCGCGCCGCCTTCGCCGAGGGGGATGTCGCCCGGTTCATCGAACTCACCCTGGAGTTCCACCGCGGTTTCGTCGAGGCCGGGGACAATCGGGTCATGCTCGAGATGTATGCGCTGCTCTCCGATCGACACCGGTTCAGCCTGCTCATGAACAGCCGGCACCTCCTCGATCGCTCAGACGAGCTCATCGCCGAACACGAGGCACTCGTCGCACATCTGCGCGCCGGCGATTCAGCAGCGTTCGCGACGACACTGCAGGGGCATATCGCGGAGAATGCCGGCCCGGCGCACTGAGGCACCGACTACTCCTCTTGGCGGCCCACTCCAGGGCGAGCAGAGCCTTCCGAGCGACGTATTCTTCACGGCACGCTTTAAGTCGAGAAGCACTGATTTGAAACAGTGCTTCCTGACTCAAACCGTGCCGGGGCCGCTCCGTGGCCGCACGCGCCAGCCGCGCACTCACCACCTGCGTCGCGTACTCACCACGATCACCCGCCGCGCACTCGCCACGAACACCCGCCGCGCGCTCACCGCTTCCGCCACCGCCGCCTCGCCGAGGGGTTCCCCACTCCCGCGCCCAGTCGTAGGCTGAGGTCATGGAGCACAGATATCTGGGAAACAGCGGACTCAAGATCTCCGAGATCACTTACGGCAACTGGCTCACGCACGGTTCGCAGGTGGAGAACGACACCGCCACGAAGTGCGTGCACGCCGCCCTCGACGCGGGCATCTCCACCTTCGACACCGCCGACGTCTACGCGAACACCGTCGCCGAACAGGTCCTCGGCGACGCGCTCAAGGGCCAAAGGCGCGAATCGCTCGAGATCTTCACGAAGGTCTACTTCCCCACCGGACCCAAGGGACACAACGACACCGGGCTGTCGCGCAAGCACATGATGGAGTCGATCAACGGCTCGCTGCGCCGACTCGGCACCGACTACGTCGACCTCTACCAAGCCCACCGCTACGACTACGAGACCCCGTTGGAAGAGACGATGCAGGCCTTCGCCGACATCGTCCGCTCCGGCAAGGCCCTCTACATCGGCGTGAGCGAATGGAACGCCGACCAGCTGCGCGCCGCCCACCACCTGGCCCGCGACCTCGGCATCCAGCTGGTGTCGAACCAGCCGCAGTACAACATGCTCTGGCGCGTCGTCGAGGAACGGGTCGTCCCGACGTCGAAGGAACTCGGCATCTCGCAGATCGTCTGGTCCCCGATCGCCCAGGGCGCACTGACCGGCAAATACAAGCCCGGCCAGCCGGTCCCCGCCGGATCCCGGGCGACCGACGAGGACGGCGGCGGCGCGGAGTCGATCAGAAGCCGCTATCTTCACGACGACAAACTGACGGCCGTGGCGAAGCTCGAACCGATCGCCGACGAGCTCGGAATCACGATGGCGCAGCTCGCGATCGCCTGGGTGCTCGCCAACGACAACGTCGCCACCGCCCTCGTCGGCGCCTCCCGCCCCGAGCAGATCGCCTCGAACGCCGAGGCGGCCGGAGTCACCCTCGACACGGACGTGCTCACCCGCATCGACGACATCCTCGGCGACCTGCCGGAGACCGACCCGAACAAGACTCAGTCACCAGCCACGCGCCTGACCTGACCCCTCACCGAGGCGGCCGACCGTCACGATTCCGACCGCGATCCCCATGTGGGGCCGCGGTCGGGTTCTTCCGCACCAGCGGTGGGTGGCCGGTACCCGGCCGGGAGATGAACTCGATGTATCTCACACCGACCCGGGACCACCTCGGCGGGGGCTGTGAGTTAAACTGCATAAAGCGGTTATATAACCAAGGAATTTACTTCCGGGCGCGAAGAGGGGCCGATTCAGCACACCGCCCGGGGAGGGCTGTCGCTGAAGGACGAGAAGAGACACAGACGACGAACAGGTCAGGGGATGCCATTGGCGAACGGAGACGACATTCAGAAGGACCCGGCAGAAGGCACCCCGGTCAACCGGAACCTCGTACTTGCGGTGCTCGTCTCCGGCGCGTTCGTCATCATCCTCAACCAGACGCTGCTCAACACCGCACTGCCGGCGTTCATGCACTACTTCGACATCACTTCCGGCGCCGCACAGTGGGTGACGACGAGCTTCATGCTCGTCAACGGCATCATGATCCCGGTGACCGCGTTCCTCATCGAGAAGTTCACGACGCGCGGCCTGTTCTTCACCGCCATGGGCCTGTTCATCATCGGCACCCTCGTCTGCGCGATCGCTCCGGTCTATCCGGTGATGCTCATCGGCCGTGTCATCCAGGCCTCGGCCGGCGGCATCATCATGCCGCTCATGCAGACGATTCTCTTCGCAATCTTCCCCGTCGAGAAGCGCGGTTCGGCGATGGGCACCTTCGGTCTCGTCATCGCCTTCGCCCCGGCCATCGGCCCCAGCCTCTCCGGCTGGATCGTCGATCACCTGCCGTGGCAGACGCTGTTCTACATGATGCTGCCGATCGCGATCATCGACCTCATCATCGCCTACTTCCTGCTCACGAACGTCACCGAACGGACCTTCCCGCGACTCGACGTTCTCTCAATCATCCTCTCCACCCTCGGCTTCGGCGGACTGCTGTTCGGCTTCGGCACCGCAGGTGACGCCGGGTGGCTCAGTGCCGAGGTTCTCATCCCGCTGGTCGTCGGTGCGATCGCGCTGACGTTTTTCATCACCCGCCAATTCAAACTCGAACAGCCGATCCTCGAGTTCCGCATCCTCCGCTACCGCATGTTCACCCTCAACACCCTGCTGGGCATGTGCGTGTTCATCGTCATGGTCGGCGGCATGATGGTCCTGCCGCTGTACATGCAGAACATGAACGACTTCTCGGCCATGGAGTCGGGCCTTGTCCTGCTTCCCGGTGCCGCGGTGATGGGACTGATGTCGCCGGTGACCGGTCGCGTGTTCGACGCCATCGGTGCGAAATGGCTCGCCATCGCCGGATTCGTCCTGCTCACCGGAACCACGTTCCTCTTCGCACGGCTGGAACCGGACACCGGTTTCATCTACCTCGCCGTGGTCAACACGATCCGCATGTTCGGTGTCGCCATGATCATGATGCCGGTGACCACGGCCGCACTCAACCAGCTGCCCGCGCACCTCATTCCGCACGGCACCGCTCTGAACAACACGATGCGTCAGATCGCCGCATCGGTCGGCACAGCAGCGCTCGTGACGATCATGGTCTCGGCCGCACGGAACCCGGAGACCTACGGCATGGCGGGCCTCGTCCACGGCGCGAACGTCGCCTTCTTCGTCGCCGCCTGCGTCGGCGTCCTCGGCATCATCGGTGCGTTCTTCATCAAGAACTCCCACGGACTCGAATCGGGGCGGAAGAAGGTCACCGGCAAGTGATTCCGGGGTACCGCAGGTGCCTCACCGCCACATCAGCGGATCCGCCCCGACTCCTCAACCGCTCCTGTCCGCACCCTCAAAGAGGTGGCCTGCCACGATGCGCGCCTGTTTGAGTGCGTCTTCGGACTCCACTGCGCCGCTGAGCACCAGCGTGGCGTATCCGTGGACGAGTGACCATGCCGCCACCCCGAAATCGGAGTCCGGCCCTGATCTGGTCTTCGCCACTCCGACCGAGAGCGCAGCCCACGCCCGCTGACGTGCCGCAGTCAGTTCGGCGTCGTCATCGTCGAGCAGCCGGGGCTGGAACATCACCGTGAAGTGGGATGGGCAGGCGAGCGCGAATTCGACATAGGCGACTCCGCGGTCGATGAGTCCGCCGTCGTCGACTCCGGCCAGCGCCTCTGCGAGACGGTCGTACCCTTCGGCCGCCAGCGCCGTGAGCAGACCGGATTTGGCACCGAAGTGATAGGTCGGAGCGGCGTTGGAGACTCCGGCCCGTTTCGCCAGCGCACGCATGCTCAGTTTGGCCACGCCGTCCTCGGCGATCGCCGAGGCGGTCTCCTCCAACAGGGTCCGACGCAGATCCCCATGATGATAAGTCACAGTTCGATCGTACCGGAGCAAACTTTTCATTGACAAGATACTTGTCGGCGGCCTATCTTTTCAGTGCAAAGATTCCTTGGGGCCGCGAGGCTTCGCTCATCGAAGGAGCCTCTCATGGCACCCTTGCTCTTTCTCCTCATCACAACTCTCGCCGTCTACGCCGTCGGGCGCTTCAACTCGGCAACGGCCGAACATGGCCTCGGCACGTGGCCGGTGGCGATCAGGTTCGGGCTGGCCGTGATGTTCATCGTCACCGGCATCTCCCATTTCGTCGGCATGCGCGAGGCTCTCATCGACATGGTGCCGCCATGGCTTCCGGCAGCAGCCGCGCTCGTCACCGTGACCGGGGTACTCGAACTGTTCGGAGCCATCGGCCTGCTGCTGCGCCCGACTTGCCCATGGGCGGCCGGCGGGCTGGGGCTGATGCTCATCCTCATGTTCCCGGCGAATGTGCACCTGGCGCTGACCGGCGAGAATCTGCCGTGGGACGACCAGCTGGTGCCGCGCACAGCAATGCAGGCCGTCTTCCTTGCCGCGGTCCTCGCAGTTCTCATTCCGGAGATCCGGGCACAACGGGGAACGCAAAGGCAGTACGCGCCGGGCGCGACGTCGAAGCCGTCCGCACTCTGACGCTCCGGGCCTATTTGTAGTAGCCCTCGCGGAGGTTGATTCCGTGCTCGATCCAGACCTTGAGCGCCGAGAGCATCCCGGTCCAGCCCATGCAGTTGCCGAAGGCGCCCTGAGCTCCGCCCTCGGTGAGCTTCCAGGACTTCTCCGTGATCGTTACGAGCGTCCGCGCACCGTCATCGACGGGAGTGAATTCGAAGGTCGTTGTCGTGCCCTTCTCCACGGAGTCGTCGGAGCCCTCCCAGCGGATGACGATCTTCTCGTCCTGGATGTTCTCGACGACCTCAATGGGGAATCGGCCCGGGAAGTCGGCGAAGTCCCATGTCACGTCGGCCCCGGCCTCCAAACGTCCGTGGGCGCCGCCGGTCGTGAAGTAGCGCGAGAGCTGCTCGGGATCGGCGACCGCTTCATAGGTCTCATGCGGAGTCTTCGAGATGTAGCCGGTGACCGTGAAGGACAGCTCCTCCAGTGGACGGGACTGATCGTTCTGCTCGGCGGGCGTGTTCTGGGTGCTCTGCTCATCTGTCATGTGATATTTTTACCACATGTCACGGGAGTTGGGAACAGGATCGGATGAATCCGACGATGCGGTCTTCAAGGCCCTGGCCAACTCCACCCGCCGACGCGTCCTCGACCTGCTGCGGACTCGACCGCGGACGACCGGTGAGGTCTGCGAGGCGTTTCCCGACCTCGATCGCACAACTGTGCTGCAGCATATTCGAGTGCTCGAGGGCGCTGAGCTGGTCACCGGCCGCAAGGAGGGACGCACCCGACTGCTGGCTCTGGCACCGCTCCCGATCAAACGGATCCACGATCGCTGGATCGGTGAGTACACACGTGCGGCCGTCGGACTGCTCGCGCAGCTCGATGGGGATTCCCAGCGCTGACCATTCAGCCCTACCCTTCAACCACAGGCTCAGTCGCACCCCGCAGTCTCCGGGTCAGCAGCGCCCACACTGACAGCTCAGCCGTGCCCGTTGTTCCGCATCTGCAGAGTCCGCGCGATCCACGACAGGGCACCGGTGAACAGCAGAAGCAGAGCACACACCAGGAAGGTCGACGACGACCCGAGATAGGTGAAACCGAGTCCGCCGACCACACCGGCGACAGCCAGCCCGATGTCGAAGTTCATATTCCAGGCGACGCTGGCCCGGCTCGGCGAACTGACCGAGGCGAAGGCCAGGACGAGACTTGCCGACTGCATGGCACCCAGACCCAGTCCGATGATGAGCATCGAGACGAACAGTGTCCCACCGTAGGAGACGACGGCGCAGACCAGCCCGATCGACGTCAGGACGAGTCCCAAGATGTTGAGAGCGAACGGCGGGAAGCTGTCCGAAACGGCCCCGACGACGAAGCGTCCGATGACCGCCGATGTCTGCATCCCGGCGATGAACAGTGCCGCCACGGCGACGTCTTCGCCCGGACCGAAGCCGACGATGATCCCGAAGACGATCATGCCGACGAGGAATGGAGAGAGCATGAGGACGAGCCCGAGTGCCTCCCCCGCCCGGCGTCCCACCTTCCGCAAGCTCCGCTTCTCGTTGCGACCGGGTCGAACCCCGACCGTCTCGTTGCCGCTCGGCGATTCTCCCGCATCGTCATTCCCTCGCCGAGGCGGCCGACCGGGTACGTATTTGAGCACAGTGGGGATGGCCAAGAGGAGGCAGGCACAGACGATGACGCGGAAGATCCAGATGGGGATCGTCTCGACCAGCCACAGTCCCAGTGGAGCTCCGACGGCCGCCGCCAAGGAGGTGATCCCACCGAAGAAGCCCAGCGCCTTGCCGATCCGTCCCGGCGAGGTCGTTCCCGGGACCGCTGCGTTGGCGAGGACGACGAAGAGTCCGAATCCGACGCCTCCGCAGAGTCCGGCGAGGACGAGTGCCAACAGGGGCGGGGTGACGAAGAGTCCGAGGAGTTGGCCGATGAATTGCAGCAGGAGAGCCAGCATGAGCGAAGCCTTGAAACCGAAGACCCGACCGGCCCACGGAGCGAAGGGCTGAGCGACGATGACTCCGATCATCATCGTCGTCAGCACGGTCCCGCCGGTGACGGTCGACAGTCCGTCCGTCGACGCAATCGTCACCATCGTCGAATAGCTGAAGAAGAAGGCGGAGAACCCGAACATCGCCGTCCACACCAAGCCCAGCAGGGCCGGGGTGTACGTCGCCTGAGACGGCTGTTCGGGGTTCATAGTCTGAGGTTACGACATCGGCACTGCATCTGCCGTATCAGAATCGTCTGCCTCTCCTGCAGCGGAGAAGTGTTCACCTGCGCGTCAGAAACGTCGCCTATCATCGGTTCATGAACTCATCGGAACTCAGCTCGGACCTCAAGCGCGACGCTCCCAGCGGCACCATCGACACCGCCTTCGTCCTCAAGTTCGAACCGCTCTATGTCCTCACTGATCTCGAGTCAGAGATCTTCAATGACATCGGTCCGAAGACGAAGGTCCGCGAATCGTTCAAACGCAAGCATTTCCTCAAGGTCGCCGAGTGGAAGGCCATAGGAGTTCTGCCGAGCCTCGAAGAGATCTCGTCCGATGACATCGATTTCGTCACCGGCGTTGCCCTCGACGACGACACACCCAACCGCTTCCGTCTGCCGTTGCTGCAGATGCTGCCCGGAGTGGGAATCCCGATGGCCAGCACGCTGCTCACCGTCGTCAATCCCAAGAAGTTCTCCATCATGGATTCCCGGGCGCTGACCGTTCTGCACGATTTCAATCTCGTGTCCACGGACAATCCGGCGCAGATGGACTATCAGACCTACCGCAAACTCATGAAGTCCCTGGCCAAGGGCGCCAACTGCGCGCCGATCGACCTGTATCGGGCTCTCATCGCCTGTTCGCGACGGGAACGGGACTGAGGCTGCAGTTCCCGGGCTCGGCTCTGCCGACGGTCAGGGAACGTCTGGTTCAGCCGTCAGCCGACGACCGTGCGGCTCTGCCGACAGCGTGGGAACGGACCGCACTCAGGCGGCAAGCTCCTGCAGACGCCTCTGCCAGAACACGATCTCCTCGGTCAGTCGGGCCGGGTCGAGACCATCCGCGTACTGGGTGAGCTCGTCCTCCTGCGTCGGTGACATGACTCCCGCTGCCCGCAGACGTTCGAACGGTGTGCGCGGTTCGTCGTAGATTCGCCGCTGCTCGCCATGACCGCCATCGGACCAGCCAGCCGGTTTGCGCGTGGGAGTGAAGTAATTGAGCCGGTCATCGACCGCGCGCCAGAGTCCGTTGAGTGCAGACCGGGCCTCGTCGGTGTCATAGCGGCGGATATTTGCGTACTCATGGACGAGATGCTGATGCCGCGACGCTTCCGGAAGTCGATCGCGGCGGAGATCTTTGAGCACCGGACTGAAGTGGATGTCCAGTCCCCGCGCCCACCTGTCGGTCGCCTCGTGGACGGTGTCATCGGCATTGCTCAGCTCGATGGCATTGACCCAGAAGGGAATCCCCTGCACCTCATCGAGTGACCATTGCAGCAGGTCCACCATGGTGTCCGGACCATTGTCGGCAAGACTGCGGGTGAAGACCCAACCGGTGTGCAGGCAGGAGGCGCTGATCGTGAACACACAGTTCGAGGCTCGGGTCGGTCCTGCGTGGGCGATGGTGTCGACGAGGAAGAACCCGGGTTCGTACTCGTTCGGTCCCGAAGCGAAGTCGAGGAAGTCTTCGCTGGGACTGGTGAACCGTTTCGTCGACACCCGACGGTCTCGGAAGTCCTCGGCTCGCGCGGTGCGCAGGTACCGGTCGATCGATGCCGGACTGACGGCGAGCAGCTCGGCCCGGACCTCGAGGCTGTAGCCGTCGCGGTCGGGCACCAGCGCGCCATGGCGTTCGGCCGCATCGAGCAGCTGCGGCATCACTGCGGCCAGGTACTTACCGCTCTGGAACCCGGACCATTCCCAGATCCGGACGAGGAGTGCACGCGATTCGGGTGAGTATTTGCAGCACCTCGACGACGGTTGGTCGGCGGGCGGATCATCGTAGGCATCGTCTTCTCCGACGCGGAAGGCCGCCAGGCGGCGCCGCGCATGGTCACGTGACAACCGGTGAGGATCATGACCTCGTCGAGGATCCACCCTTTGTCCTTCTTCCGTGCCGACGAATACAACTCGAGATAGTCATCGACATCGAATTCTGTTTCAGTCGTCTCTGGGGAAGGAATGCTCTGAATATTCTGCTGATCGTGCATCAATTTTGTTAGTTCCTCCGATTTCGGGGAAGCCACTTCTTTGTTTTCGCTCTGCCCCGGAACGATTTGCATAATGCTATTCTGAGTTCAGGCAGGAGGTCTTCCTAAACGACAGAAGACGCAGAGATGTCACAGACTGCAGCACGACTGCTCGGGTTATTGTCACTGTTGATGGTGCCCCGAACCTGGTCGGGAACCGAATTGGCAGATCGTCTGGAAGTGAGTCCGCGGACCGTCCGGAACGATATCGGCACGCTCCGCGATATCGGCTATTCGATCGACGGCACACGCGGAACCGAGGGCGGATACCGTCTCACCTCCAACGGCGTGGGCATCCCGCCGCTCATGTTCGACGCAGATGAAGCGGTCGCGGTCGCCGTCGGCCTCCACTCGGGGCTGAGCTGCATCATCGGCGGAATGGAAGAGACCTCGGCACTGGCGCTGGCGAAGCTCGAGACGATTCTCCCCGCCGCAGTCCGAGCACGGGTGCAGAGTCTCGCGCACTTCACTGTTCCGGTCGTCGGCAATCAGCCGATGCCGATTGTCGACCCCAACCTCATCGTCACTCTCATCGATCACTGTCGCCGGCGCGAACGCCTGCGCTTCGCGTATCTCGGTGAACCGTCCGACCACTCGCCCGGCAACACAGGCGACTCATGCGCCACAAGCCCAGGCGCAGCGGACCCAGACACAGGTGACTGCCCACAGCGGGACGACCCGAGCAGCGCCTCGGCTCACGAGGCCCATCTGGAAGTCGAGGCCTATCGGCTCGTCAACCGTCAGCACCGCTGGCACCTGCTGGCCTTCGATCCCAAATCCGAGGCTTGGCAGGTCTTCAGCGCCGAACGCATCGTGCCGAAGACCCCGAGCGGCCGCAGCTTCACTCCGCGCCCGCTGCCGGCCGACGATATCGGAGACTTCGTCGAACGACATGCGACGGAACCCAGGTGGCGACATTCGGCCCAGGTCGTCGTCGACGCCCCTGCACCCACGGTGATGAAGAGGCTCGCATCCGCCGAAGGCACGGTCGAAGCGCTCGAGGACGATCGCTGCCTCGTCACTGTCGGCGGGCAGAGCCTGGCCACCATGGCCCTGACACTGGCACGGCTGGACACCGACTTCACCGTCGTCGACAGCCCCGAACTCCGCGACACCCTCGATCGAATCTCGCGCCTGCTCGGTCGCGCGGCCGGCGACCACGCCGTGCCTGACCTCGCGACTGCCCGATCGAAGAATGCGCCTCGGCGAGCAGCCAAATAGGGATAAAGTCACAACCCGGCATAAAAGCCTTTGTGCGAATATGTGAAATTTCGCGGGCATGACACCTGAGTCATGACCATTCCTTGTCTCGTGAGAACACCGAGCGGTAACTTTCCTGGATACGTTTCAGGTTTCGACCCGCCTTGATGACGACTAATCCATTCGCGCCATTGTCGACCACAATCCCCTAACTCCCTGATTGGAGAAATGCGATGCTTCTGCCGTGCTTCGGCACAGCAACGAGTCCTCGTGCCACCCGCCTCGACACCGAGGGCGGGCCACGGTGACGGCGACAGACGACGACCGGTCGATGACGACCGGGCAGCTCCGCCGCGCCGACGACCTCGCCCAGCGCATCCGACGTACGAACATCGTCTATGCCCGCCTCTATGGACCGTTGGTGGTGATGGTCATCGCCGCTTCGTTCTTCCCCTACTACTCCCCCGAACCGGACAGTTCGGTCACGTACGGGAACCTGTGGCAGGAAGTCCTCATCATCGGACGGGGAGTCGATGTCTTCGCGCTCTTTGCTCTGCTGTTCACCACCGGTCTGCTGTGCCTGGCTGCGGTGGGACGAACGACGATCGCCGTCCTGATTGCGATCCTCACCGGCGCAATCGTCATCGGCTGCACCCTCCTGCAGGCACCCGGCTATGTCAGCCCACCGGCACTGACGATCTTCGGCATCATCGACATCTCACTGAGCTTCCTCATCGCAGCGATCACCCTGGTGCACTCCCTGCACCTGTTCACCCTCGACCTCGCGTTCCAACGCCGCGCCGTGTGAGAACAGCCGCCGCGCCGTGTGAATCGAATGGCGCACCACGTGAACCCAGTGCCACACCGCGTGCGCGGCGCCGCCGGTCAGCCTGACGATCTCCCCGCTGCTTGCAACGCCGGGATCACCTCATTGCGGGTCAGCGGTGCGAACTGGCGGGTCTCGGTGTCCGCGGGCAGAGGATCGATGGGAAACCACTCGGCTTCGGCGATCTCGGCCAGATGCGCGATGTTCTCCACATCGAGCCCCTCCGGCTGGCCGTCGTAGCAGAACACGTCGCCGATGACTCGGTGATCGGCCTCGTTCGCCGCCGCCGCGGCGAACGTACCCAGGGCGTGCAGCCGGTGTCGGTCCAGATCGAGTCCGAGCTCCTCGGCGATCTCGCGCACGATGGTGTCCTCAGCGGTCTCCCCCTCTTCGGGTTTGCCGCCAGGCAACATGAATGACGTCGTCCCGGCCTTGCGCACCATGAGCAGCCCCGGACGCTGCGGGTGGAGGAGGACGAGCGCGGAGACTCGGATGTCGTTCATTTCGACCACACTCCGGAGGCACCTCGCCGGTGGGAGTCGAGCAGGTGCGTATCGACCATGCCGATGGCCTCCATCAGGGCATACATCGTGGTCGGTCCGACGAAGCGGAATCCCTTCTTCTTCAGAGCCTTCGACAGGGCCACGGACTCCGGTCCGGTCGTCGGGATCTCGGCGACGGTGCGCGGCCGCGGCGTCTGCGCAGGCTGGAACGACCACAGAAACGCATCGAGCCCGCCATCTTCACGCAGCTCGATCACGCGAGCAGCGTTGTTGATGCAAGCTTCGATCTTGCCCCGATGGCGAATGATCCCGGGGTCGGTCAGCAGCTGCTCGATCTCGACGTCGCCGAAGCGGGCAACGGCCTCGGGATCGAATCCGGCGAAGACCTCACGGAATCGCTCCCGCTTCTTCAGAATCGTCAGCCAGGAGAGTCCGGCCTGGAATCCTTCGAGGCTCATCCGCTCGAACAGCCCCGCCTCGTCATGGATGGGCAGGCCCCATTCGCTGTCGTAGTAGTCCAGCAGCATCGGGTCGCCGTACGCCCAAGGAGTGCGGGCCAGTCCGTCGTCGCCGATGACGGCTCCGCCGGAATGGCTTGGCTGTGTTTCGTCGTCCATTCTGCAACCGTATCGCGTCGCACTGACATTGCCCGCACGCCCCATACTCCGGCCCCCCAGGTCATGGTCACGCCGGTCTGAGCCCCATGTCAGTGATCTCCGATAGGGTGCGGCCATGACCTCAGTGCTCCTCCTCGGATTCGGTGCCATCGGCCGTCACGTCGCCCAGCTGCTCTCTCCCGAGCTCGCCGCCGGGACGCTCAGCCTGACCGCTCTGGTCTCTGATCGAGCCAAGCATGACGGCCGCCCGAATCACGGCGCCGAGGTGGTCGACCTCCCTGGTCTTGCCCGGCTCGCCGGTCGTGCCGACATCGACACTTCACCCTCACCGAGGATGTTCGACGGTTTCGACGTCATCGTCGAATGCGCCGGTGTCCCTGCCGCCGCCCAGCTCGGTCCGTCGGCTATTGCGTCCGGTCGCCCTCTCGTCCTCACCAGTGTCGGTGCCCTGGCAGCGCCCGAGGCCCGTGCGGGTCTGCTCGCTGGCCCCGGCCGGTTGTATGTGACCAACGGGGCGATCGGTGGACTCGATGTGCTCGAAGCGGCGGCGCAGGCCGATGGCCTCGACACCGTCGAAATCACCACTTCGAAGGAGGCGAGCGGACTCATCCGACCGTGGATGTCCGAGACCGAGGCCGCGCGTCTGCGTGACCTCCGCCCCGGGGACGGACCCTTGACGGTGTTCACGGGCAACCCCGCCGAGGCGATCGAGAAGTTCCCGGCCAACGTCAATATCGCCGTCGCTCTCGCTTGGGCCACCCGCGGACAGTCCGCCGGCACGTCCGATGCCGACATGCTCGGCGCATCGTTGGAGCGGGTGCAGGTCGTACTCCAAGCGGTGGCCGGTCAGACCCAGTCCGCCCATCGGATCCGAGCAGCCGGGTCGGCAGGAGAGTTCACCTTCGACATCCGCTCGACGCCGAGCCCGGAGAACCCCGCCACCAGCGGGCTCACGGCCCTGTCCGTCACCCGCACCCTGCGCAATGTGATTGCGGGGTGATCGCCTGACCTTTCCCGGGCTCGCCACGCACCGTCCGGCCGCCTCGATGCGGGAGAAACGTGCCGCCTCGGTGCGAGAAACGACAACGCCCGGGACCGCCGACCATCAGGCCAGGATCCCGGGCGTCGCTCTCACCCAGCGGATTCAGTCATCCCGGTGGATGATGTTCTCCTGCAGCTGGAGGAATTCGACGTGGCGTTCGTACTGGTCGAGCACGTCATCGATGATCTGCTCCTTCGAGAAGCCCATGATGTCGTAGCCCTGACCGGTGCCGCCGTCGAGGTAGACCTCCATCCGGTAGTAGTCCTCGCCGGTTCCGCGCGGAACCATTCCGCCGAACGACGGCACACTGACCTTGTGCGGCCAGACCTGATAGCGGAACGGGTATTCCCCGTCTCCGTCAACCTCGAACTGGAAGAGTTCGCCGTCGTCGACGAACACGCCTTCGGAATCGACGCGACCGCAGCGCGAGGAGATCCCACGGCCTTCCATCTCTGCGGCCACCTCGTTGAGGGTGGGGATGAGCACCTTCTGCTCGAACTCCTGGGCACGCGCCTGATTCGGGAAGGACAGCACTCGGCCGAGCTGACGCTGCCAGGTCTCGTGACCGGGGCCGCGGGAACGACGCGCCAACGAACCGGGCAGGGTCGTATCGACGCTGTCGACGCGGTTCGCCTCCACCCGCAGTGCCTTGTACAGGCCGATCATGACGAGGATAACGACGAAGGCGAAGGGCAGACCCATGATCACCGTCGCGTTCTGCAGTGCGCCGATGCCCCCGACGAGCAGCATCGCCACCGTCAGGGCACCGGTGAGCACGGCCCAGAAGATGCGCAGACCGGCGCGACCGTCCTCGGAGGGGTTGCGCAGATTCGACGACAGGTTCGCCATCACCAGGGCCGCAGAGTCCGCGGTGGTGACGTAGAACAGCAGAGCCGTGAGCGTGGCCAGACCCGCGATGAGGAAGAAGGCCGGGTAGCGGGAGAGCAGGTCGTAAAAGCCGCCTTCGGGGCTGACCATGACCGCTTCGCCGAACTTCTTGTCACCGCTGCGGATGATGTCCAGGGCCGAGTTTCCGTAGATCGAGATCCACATGAAGATGTAGATGAACGGAATCGTCAGGGTGCCCAGCACGAACTGACGGATCGTGCGTCCGCGGGAGATGCGGGCGAGGAAGAGCCCGACGAACGAAGCGAAGGCGATCCACCAGGCCCAGAAGAACAGGGTCCAGTCGGTCATCCATGTGCCGGTGTCTTCGAAGGCGAAGGTCTGTCCGGCCATGTCCGGGAACAGGCGGACGAAATCCGTGATGTTGAGGACGAAGGCGTTGAGCAGGAACTTCGTATTTCCCGCCACGAGCACCCAGAGGCTCAGCGCGATGGCGAACACGACGTTGAGGACGGAGAGGAACTTGATGCCTTTGTCCACACCCGAGACCGCCGAGAGCGTGGCGACTCCGACACCGACGACGACGATGCCGACCTGGGTAGCGGTGCCGATCGGGATCCCGAAGACCGTGTTGAGGCCGACGTTGACCATGACGACGCCGATGCCCAGTGAGGTGGCCACGCCGAAGATCGTTCCCAGCAGAGCAGCGAAGTCGACCGTCTCGCCCAGAGCACCGTGGACACGTTTGCCGAAGATCGGGGCCAGCGCCGAACGGATCGCCAGCGGCATGTTCATCCGGTAGGCGAAGTAGGCCAGAGCCATACCCATGAGGGCGTAGAGTCCCCAACCGCTCAGGCCGTAGTGGAAGAGCGCCCAGACCGTCGATTCGCGGGCGGCATCGACCGTTTCGGGTTCGGTGCTCGGTGGGGTGAGGTACATCGTGACCGGTTCGGCCACGGCGAAGAACATGAGGTCGGTGCTGATGCCGGCGGCGAAGAGCATCGACGCCCAGGCGACGAGGCCGAATTCGGGCTTCGAGTGTTCGGGGCCGAGCTTCGTGTTTCCGTAGCGGGAGGCCGCCAGGTAGATCACGAAGACGAGGACGGCGAGGACGAGGAGGACGTAGAACCAGCCGAACCAATCGGAGGTCCAGCCGACGACGGCACCGAGGACCGTCTCGGCATTGGTCGGTGAAATGAGAGCCCACACGGTGATGGCGAGCGCCACCAGGGCCGCCGCCAGGAACACCTTCTTATTCACGGGAGGAAGCGAGGGCTTCACCTTGGCCTTCGCCTCTCCCTTCGGGTCACCCGGCGGGGTGTCGACTGATGCTGACATGGTTGTACTCCTTATCCGGACGCGTTGGCGTCGTGGCATCGGACTCGGTCGAGCAGAGTGCTCAACCGAGCATAATCAACGGCTGTTGCTTCAAGATTCTCCGTCATCGCCGCATCCCCGGTTCCACGGGGACGGCCAACAACGGAGGTTACCACATAGACACTTAAGGTCACTTTATGCCAAGCGAATCTTCAGATCAGCGACTCACCCTCGCCGAGGTGGGGCTTCACCGACCATGGCAGCGTCGGTTCCGCTCCGCCCACCTCGGCGGGACATTCATCGAGGCTCGGAGTAAATCGAGCTTCAGAGTGAATCGAGTCTCAAAGTGAGACGAAGAGCAGCGCGGCAGCCATCACCACCCCGGAGCCGAGGAACGTGATGACGGTGTAGCCGAGGATGTCGCGCATCTTCAGCCCGGCGATCGCCAGCACCGGCAGCGCCCAGAAGGGCTGGAGCATGTTCGTCCACTGGTCGCCGTAAGACACGGCCATGATCGCAATCGACGGGTCGACGCCGAGCTGGTTGGCCGCATCGAGCATGATCGGTCCCTGGACCGCGAACTGGCCGCCGCCGGAGGGGACGAAGAAGTTCACGAGTCCGGCCGAGAGCAGGGCGAGAACCCCGAACGAGGCCGGGTTCGCGATCGAGACGATGGCGTCGGAGAACACTGCGATGAGTCCGGTCGAGGACATGATGCCCAGGATTCCGGCGTAGAGCGGGAACTGCAGGAGGATCTCGCCGACGTTCGACGCCGCCTCCTTCGTCAGATGGATGAGCTCGAACGGGTTGCGCACGAGCAGGAGGATGAGCGCGAGGAACGACCAGTTGACGATGTCGAGGGTCAGTCCCCCGCCCTGGGCGAAGTGGATGACGAGGTAGGCGACGAGCGCGAGACCGACGACCAGGGTGAGCACCCGTGAGGCGTCGATGCGGTCGGCCGGGGTGACGACCTCTTCGTCGACCTGCGACTGTTTCTCCGAGCTCACCGAGGCAGGGAGTTCGTAGACGGGGGCGCCGGCCCTCGGAGCGACGAGGAAGAAGAGGAGCCCACAGACGATGATGACGCCGAGGATGGCCAGCAGGTTCCAACCGGCGAAGATGGTCTCCGACACGGGAACCGTCTTCCCGCCGAGGGATTCGGAGAGGAAGGAGTCCGGAGTGGCGGCGGTCAGCGGGCCCGATCCCGAATAGCCCATATGCCAGACGACGAACCCGGAGTAGCCGGCGGCGACGAGCAGCGGGAAGTGCACCTTGATACCGCGCTCACGTGACTGCACGGCGATCTCCCGGGCCAGCAGTGCGCCGACGACGAGGCCGAGCCCCCACGTGATGAGGCTGGCGAGGGCGGCGACGAGGAAGACGAAGACGTAGGCGAAGGTGGCGTTGCCAGGAACGCGGGCGAGCCAGGCGAGCAGCTTCCGCACGGGTCCGGTGTTGGCGAGGATGTGTCCGAGCAGGAGGATCAGACACATCTGCGTCATGAACTCGAGCAGACCGGCCAGTCCCTCACCCCAGCCGGTGACGACGTCAGTCGGGCCGGCATCGGTGAAGATGAATGCGAGGACCGCGACGATGAGGGTGAGGACGATGGCGAAGGTCAGGGCCGAGGGGATCCACTGTTCGAGGAATCGGTTGACCGGCCGCATGATCCCTTTTGAGGCTGCGGCGTTGACCTGGGTTGACGGCTTCGGTGCCGACATGGGAAGACCTCCCGCTGAGAAGTATGAGAAATAGCTGTGTGTGGTCTCAGCATACAATCAGGGCGCTGCCCCCTGGTAGGAAACAGCGCCCTGACGGCGATCACAACCCTGTCACGATCGGAACCCGCGCTCTCGGGTCCCGAGCGCACCGATCAGTTCTGACCGATCAGCTCTGTTTGTACACGAGCTGCTTGTTGACGAATTCGTCCATCGCCAGCGGCCCGAGTTCCCGGCCGACGCCGGAGCGCTTGACTCCGCCGAAGGGCAGGTATTCGCGGCTTCCTTCGGGAGCGTTGAGGAAGACCATTCCGGAATCGATCTGGTCTCCGACGCGTTCGGCCCGGGCGATATCGGTGGAGAACACGGCGGCGCCCAGACCGAAGGGGGTGTCGTTGGCGAGCTCAACGGCTTCTTCTTCGCTGCTGACCTTGTAGACGATGACGGCGGGCCCGAAGAGCTCTTCGTAGTATCCGCGCATGCCCTTCTGCACATCGGTGAGGACGACGGGTTCGACGTAGGCTCCGCCAACGTCGTACTTCTTACCCCCGGCCAGCAGGGTCGCGCCCTCGCTGACGGTGTCCTGGACCTGTTCGACGAAGCGATCGGCGGCGGCCACCGACGACAGCGGGGACAGGCGGGAGCCTTCCTCGCCGGGCACGGCGGGGGTGTTCTTCTTGGCCGCCTCGGTGATGGAGGAGACGAAGTCGTCATAGATGTCGTCCATGACGATCATCCGCTTGGGCGAGTTGCAGGCCTGGCCGGTGTTGCCCATGCGGGTGTCGAAGAACGTCTTTGCGGACTTCTGGACGTCGTCCGTGTCGAGCAGAATATAGGGGTCGGATCCGCCGAGCTCGAGCACGACCTTCTTGAGGTTCTTTCCGGCTTCGGCAGCGACGGCGGCACCGGCACGCTCGGATCCGGTCAGGGACACACCGTGGTTGCGCGGGTCGGGCAGGATGATGTCGGCGACCTGCTCGTTGCTGGCGTAGATGTTGATGTAGGCGCCGCGGCAGACCTGCCTCGATGAAGATCTCTTCCATGATCTGAGCCGAGCGGGGGCACTGCGGAGCGTGCTTGAGCAGGATCGTGTTGCCCAGGGCCAGGTTCGGGGCGGCGAAACGGGCGACCTGGTAGTAGGGGAAGTTCCAGGGCATGATGCCCAGCAGCGAGCCGACGGGCTTGCGGCGGATCATGGCGGTCGCGTCCTTGGGTCCGCGCAGAGGTTCGTCGGCCATGAAGGCCTCGGCGTTGTCGGCGAAGTACCTGTAGATCATCGAGCTCAGCTGGACTTCGCCCTTGCCTTCGGGCACGGACTTGCCCATTTCGACCCTGATGACCTCGGCGAGCTCTTCGGCACGTTCGGCGTAGATCTCGGACACGCGGGTCAGCAGCGCAGCGCGCTCGGCCACCGTGGTCCGGCTCCACTCGTCGAATGTCGTCGACGAACGATCGAGGGCCGCGAGGATCTCGGCATCGGTGGCGGTGGGGAATTCTTCGGCGACTTGGCCGGTCGCCGGGTCGGTCACGCGATACATGGTGGTCATGGCTGTCCTCTTTCACTTCGACGGGGTTGCGCGGCCACCGGTGGTGGGACCGCAGGTCCATCCCCCACGCTAAGGCCGAACTCCGGCGTGGGCAACGGTGGTCTTGTTTCCTGGGCGGATTCCCAGCCGACCCCGAGGCGGACGGCCCGGTCCGGCGGTGCGTTCACGGGCACCGCCGGGTCGGGTCCAGTCCGGTTTCGCGTCGCTGTCAGCGTCTGCCGAGGGTCCTCAGCCGGTGACGCCGGTGAGTTCGTTCGGTGCGTGCGGCAGCGTTTCCTCGGCCATCACCTCACCGGATTCGAGATCGACGATGTGGATCTTCTTCTCTCCCGGATCGCTGACATAGGCGACTTCGTCCTGGACGAAGAGCGTCGGGCGGGCCTTCTGCCATTCGACGGGTTCTTCCCATTCGTCGATGACCGGGTATTCCTCCGTCACCGAGGCGGTGGCGGGGTCGATGATTTTGAGGTTCCCGTCCGTGGTCAGGACGACGCCCTCCCCGTCGGGTCCGCGGCCCAGGGATCGGAAGCTGTAGGAGGCGTCGAGGTCGACGAGCGAGAGCTTGCCCGACTTCGTGTCGGTGACGCTCACCCGTTCGGGGCGTTCGAGTTCGGCGTCTTCGTCGACCTTGTAGTCGCCGAGGATGTACTGCGATTCGTCGCTGCCGGACTGGTTGCCGATGCGACCGAAGGAGTCGGGAGCGTCGATCTTCTCGAACTTCCCGTCCTTGTACAGAAGGATTCCGTTCTCGCAGCCGAGCGCGATGACCTCGTCCTTCGCAGCGGCTTCGCCGTGGACTCCGGGGCACTCGTCGCTGCTTGCGATCTCTTTGCCGGAGCTGTCGACGACCTTCGCACCCGAGCGTTCGTCCTCGGCTCCGACGGTGTGCAGCATCGAACCATCGGCGAGTTTCACGGCGACACCGTGGTGGGGTTCGTCGACCTCGGTTACCTGGGGCTTCGGGGCGCCGTCGGAGAAGTCCTCGGTGTCGAAGGTCTGGATCTTGCCGTCGCCGTCGCCGAAGAGCACGGTGGCCTCGCCGTGGTTGACGACGTGTCCGGGCAGTTCGGTGTCGAAGACGGTGTCGGTGAGCTGCGGGTCGGCGGCGTAGCTGTGGGTGTGGTCGCCGTGCGGCTGGGTCCAGACTCCGGCGTCGAAGAGGCGGAAGCCTTCGGCGACGGAGACCATGAGGTGGCGGCCGTCGCCGACGGGGTTGAGGCGGTTGAAGCCCTTAATCTTGGTGTCGTCGATGACCTCGAGCGTCGTCGCGTCGAGGGTGAGGATCCCTCCGTCGTAGGTAGTCACGATCCGCGGCTGGGCACCGGCGAGCTCCTGGGCGTGCCCTTTGTCGTCCTTGCCGTCTGCGGCGCCCGCGGTCTTCTCGTCCTTGCCGACCGCGTCGTAGTCGGTGGCGTCGTCGCCTGCCTGGCATCCGGTGAGCAGCAGCGCCGAGGCGACCACCGCCGATCCGAGCATCGTGTGGTGTCGTTTCATCATTCGCACTCTCTAGTTAGTGAGACTCGTTATCATTAGCAGGTCGATACTAACCCGATGCAGGATGGATATGCGAAATCAGGTGACGATCGAGGTCGACGAGAAGCTCGGTGGCCCGAGGGGTCCGGATCGATCCGCCGAGGCCGGGCCGGACTATGTCATGGGTCACTGTTACGGTAGTGCCATGCCCAGTGTGACTGAACTCGTGAAGCGCTACTACTCCACCGTCGATGCCGGAGATGCGGGCGCCACCTCGGCGCTGTTCGCCGCCGACGCCAGCTATGATCGGCCCGGCTATCCGACGATGGTCGGCCAGCAGATCACCGACTTCTACCACGGCGAACGCGTCATCGATTCCGGTGCGCATTCGCTGCAGGAGATCATCGTCGACGGCGACCGCGCATCCAGTCGCGGAGTCTTCAGCGGCCGCCTCAAGGACGGCTCGGAGACCTCGGTGGGATTCGCGGATTTCTTCCTCTTCGACACCGAGGGTCTCATCGCCGAACGCACCACGTACTTCTACCAAGCAGCGGTCTGAGCCTAGGCGGATGAGTCCTCGGCGGCCGAAATTCAGCGGGCCGACGGTTCAGCGGCTGAGACCCCGCTGTTGAGCCTCAGCGGACCGGCGATCCAAGGACTGACGGTTCAGCGGCCCTGGCCGCGGGCGTCGAGCACCGCCTTCTGGATCCGATCGCGGGCGGCGGCGGCCTGCGGAGTCGGCGTCGGGCCATAGGCTTCTTCGACCTGCTCGAAGACGTCTTCCATGCCTGCGGGGTCGACGTCGACGGGCAGATCCTCGATGGCGGCGAAGGCCGGGCCGATATGGTCCATGAACCCGCGGATCCCGGCCTCTCCCCCGCCGAAGTGCATGCCTTCGAACTGACCGACGGCCGACCATCGCAGACCCAGCGAATTCTTCATCACGGTGTCGAGGTCTGCGGCGGCGACGACTCCGTTCTGCACGAGCGAGATCGCTTCTTTCATCAGCGCATTCTGCAGCCGATTTCCGACGAACCCGCGGATCTCACGTCCCAGCACCACCGGTTCGCGGCCGCAGCTGCGGTAGAACTCGACCGTGGCGTCCACGGTCTCGGTAGAGGTCTGCGGTGATGGCACGACTTCGACGAGCGGCATGAGATGCGGTGGATTGAATGGATGGCCGACGATGACGCGGGAGGCCTCGGACTCCGGCAGCGCGGCGCGATCGATGAGGCCGGGATCGTCGACGATGAGGTTGCGAACACGGTCTCGGTTGGAGCCGCCTCGGCGATCTGGGAGAACAGCACCGGCTTCGATTCGGGATCCTCGGGACCGGATTCCTGGACGAAGACTACACCGGCGACGGCGGCCTCGACGGTCTCGGCGATTTCGACGGTGCCGACCTGCGAGGCCAGCTCATTCCGGGCGGAAGCGTCGGCGGTGACGTCGGCCTGGAGCTCGGCGACCACTTCGGCGAGGTCGGAACGCGGGTCGAAGACCCGCACCGTGTACCCGCTGCGGGCGAAGAGATAGGCGAACGACCGGCCGATGGTTCCGGCGCCGATGACGGCGACTGTTGAGCTCATGCGTCCAGGCTATACCCGGCCCATCCCGGCCGGCGGCGGAGTTCACTCAAGCGTGCGGGGACGTTCACTCACGCGCGTGTCGGCCGTATCTCGGCATGCACTGGCCCGTTCGCCGTAGTCGAATCGTTGCCCTGGACCTCCCGCCGTGGCCGGGATCGGGTGGCACAATGTCACCATGAGCGCGAACCCAGAACTGAGAACAGTGGACTCGGAGATCCTCGCCCTGGCGGAGGACGAATACGCCGCCGCTGCGGAGACCGCGCGCATCGACGTGCGCGAGATCCACACCGCCGACGAGGCGGCCAGGGCCTCGATGCTGCTCGACGAAGTCTGGAACGTCGACGAGACCGGCACGAACGTGTTCGAACCCAGCCTCATCATCGCCTTCGCCCACGCCGGCAACTATGTCTCGGCCGCGTACAGCGTCGACGAACCCGACGAGATGATCGGTGTGACCATCGGCTTCTTCGGCCAGCCTCTGGGCACGGTCATGCACTCGCATATCGCCGGCGTCCGCCACCAGATCATCGGCCGCGGCGCCGGATCCGCGATGAAGCTGCACCAGCGCCTGTGGTGCCTCAACCTCGGCATCACCGAGATGACCTGGACCTTCGACCCCCTCATCGCACGCAACGCGTACTTCAACTTCCAACGCCTGGGCGTCGGCATGGTCGAATACCTCGAGGACTTCTACGGTCAGATGCGCGACGGAGTGAACTCCGGCCAGGCCAGCGACCGGATGATGGTGTCCTGGCCGCTCGACCGTCCGGCACGGGCCTCGGTCGTCGATCCCGGATCGGCCTTCCCCTGCCTGCGCGCCGATGATGACGGCGAGCCGCTGCTGAGCGAAGTGCCGAAGGAGACCGAATTCGTCTCACTCGACTTCCCCTCCGACATCGAGGACCTGCGCGGCCAGGATGCCGACCTCGCCAGCCGCTGGCGACTGGCGCTGCGCACCGCGCTGACCGGCCTCGTCGGCGACGGTTGGGTCGTCGACACCTGCCTCAAGGGCGGCACCTATCTCCTCCACCACCCCTGAGGCCCGTTCACCTCTGCGTCACCTGATTCGTGTTCACTGATCCGATGACCACTGCACCTGCCCGCACCGCCGAGGTGGCCGGATCGTTCCTTCGCCTGGGCCTGACGTCGTTCGGCGGCCCCGTCGCCCACCTCGGGTACTTCCGCGAGACCTTCGTCGGCCGCCGCTCCTGGCTGGACGACCGCGAATACGCCGACCTCGTGGCCCTGTGCCAGATGTTGCCCGGCCCCGCGTCGAGTCAGGTCGGCATGGGACTCGGGCTGCGCCGAGCAGGTCTGCCTGGGCTCGCCGCCGCGTGGGTGACCTTCACTCTGCCGTCGGCGATTCTGCTCACCCTCTTCGCGCTCGGGCTCTCGGCCTTCGGCGAGCTCGGCGATGCCGGATGGCTGCTCGGACTCAAGGCCGCCGCGGTGGCCGTCGTCGCCGGTGCCGTGCAGTCGATGGCGAAATCGCTGACCCCGGATGCCCGGCGCGCGAGCATCGCCGGTCTCGCCATCGTCCTCATGCTCGTCATCCCGAACTCGATCGTGCCGACGGCGCTCGTCCAGGTCGCCGCGATCGTCCTCGGCGGAGTGCTCGGTCTGGTCTGGCTGAAACGGCCCCACAGAGGGGCGAAGAATCGGGAAACCCCCGCCGAGACTCGCGTTGCCTCGCGTGGCGCCAGGCGACTTGGCATCTCCGCCCTCATCGCCTTCGTCGCGCTGCTCGTCGGACTGCCCGCGCTCACCGCAGTGACCGGGGACGCGACGATTCGTCTCATCGACATCTTCTATCGGGCCGGGGCGCTGGTCTTCGGCGGCGGTCATGTCGTCCTGCCGCTGCTCGAGGCCGAGCTCGTGCCCACAGGGCTCGTCGACCACGACACGTTCCTCGCCGGCTACGGTGCCGCTCAGGCCGTGCCCGGTCCGCTGTTCACCTTCGCGGCGTTCCTCGGAGCGTCGATGACGACGGGACCCAGCGGCATCCTCGGCGCCGGCATCGCACTGCTCGCGATCTTCCTTCCCGCCGGTCTGCTGGTGATCGGGATCCTGCCGTTCTGGGAACGGCTGCGCTCCTGGGAACCGGCGACGGCGGCACTGACCGGAGTCAATGCCGCCGTCGTAGGGCTGTTGGGGGCCGCGCTCTACGACCCCGTCTTCGTCGAGGGGATCACCTCGCCTGCGACCCTGGCGCTGGCCGTCGCCGCCTTCATCGCCGGGACCATGTGGAAGGTCCCGGCGTGGGCGACGGTCATCGGCGCCGGGCTGCTCGGCTGGCTGCTGCTGTGAACCGGACGGTTCACGTGGCAGCGATGACCGTAGTCAGGACACCTGCCGGTTCATGCGGTCTCGATAACCGAGATCAGGACTCTTCCCAGTCCTTGCGCAGTCGCTTCTTGTCGAGCTTGCCCACCGAGGTGCGCGGCATCTCGTCGACGACCTTGACCTCATCGGGCATCTGCCACTTGGCGAAACGAGAACTCAGGGTCTCGACGATCGACTCACGGGTCACCTCGGCGCCGGGGTTGGCGACGACGTAGGCGACGGGCCGCTCATCCCATTTTTCGTCGGGGACGCCGATGACGGCGGCCTCGCTGACGTCGGGGTTGTCGAGGATCGCGTTCTCCATGTCGATCGACGAGATCCACTCGCCTCCGGACTTGATGACGTCCTTGAGCCGGTCGGTGATCTTGAGGTAGCCGTGTTCGTCGATGGTGCCGACGTCACCCGACCGCCACCAGCCGTCGAGGAACCGGTCGGCGTTGTCGGGCAGCTGGAAGTAGGATTCGGTGATCCACGGGCCACGCATGACCAGCTCGCCCATGGACTTTCCGTCGCGCGGAAGCTCATTGCCCTCCGGATCGACGGTCTTCAGTTCGACACCGATGATGGGCAGACCCTGTGAGCGCTTGAGATCCCACTTCTCTTCCGCGTCGAGGTCGAGACCGGGTCGGATCTTCCAGTTCGTCGTCGCCAGCGGGGTGGTTTCGGTGGCCCCGTAGCCGTGGATGACGTCGGCCCCGGTGAGCTCCTTGAACCCGCGCATCATCGACAGCGGCGGCTCCGAGGATCCGGAGACCAACCGGACGCCGGAGAGATCCGGAGCCTGCGGCATCTTCTTCATCATCTGCAGCATCGGCCCGAAGATGGCAGGGGCGCCGTTGGCCAATGTGACCTTCTCCTCGACGAAGGCCTGGGCGATGGCGCCGAACTCCTCGGCGGCGAACTTGCCCGGCAGGACGATTTTGGCACCGGCGGCCACAGCGTTCTGCGGGAAGCCCCACGACAGCACATGGAACATCGGGGTGATGGGCATGACGCAGTCGTCGAAGTTCGCGTGCAGTGCGGCAAGACCGCCCATGGTGTGCAGGTAGATCGAGCGGTGCGAGTAGTACACGCCCTTGGGTCGGCCGGTGGTGCCGGTGGTGTATCCGGCGTAGGCGGCGGTCTTCTCGTCGACGACGGGCCAGTCGAAGGTCTCGGATTTGTCGGCGATGAGGTCTTCGAAGGACACGACGTTGGTCAGGCTCGTCTCGATCTCCGCGATCGGCTTGTCGGTCATGACGACCCAGCCCTTGACGTCGAGCTTCGGCGCCAGCGATTCGGCGACCTGCAGCAGGGATTCGTCGACGAAGATCCAGTCCGACTTCGAGTGGCTGACGACATAGGCGAGGTCTTCGGGAGCCAGGCGCAGGTTGAGCTGGAGCATGGTCGCGGCCACACCGGGGACAGCGAAGTAGAGCTCGAGGTGGCGGCGGGAGTTCCAGTCGAGGACTCCGACCATGGAGCCGGCGCCGATGCCGAGGTCGGCGAGACCCTGCGCGAGCTGAGCCATCCGCTTGAACTCGTCGGCGTAGTTCGACCGACCCCAGGAACCGTCCGAACGGCGGTAGACGACTTCGACATCGCCGAAGACGGTGGCAGCGTGCCGGATGAGGGTGGTGGTGTTGAGCTGGTAGCTGTCGCCCAGGGTGGACGGAATTCCTGTCAGCATGAGACTCCTTCGTTCGTGCTACGGTCCCTCCTCGCCGCTGTGGCCGCGGCGGGAGAAGTATCGTGATCGCCGGTTTCGTGGTGGGCGATCGTCACCATCACATCAGCTCCGCAGGTGGCGCGGATGCAGTCGCATCGATTCGTGGTCAAACAGTTATGAACCAGTCCGCGGTCGGGCGGTGGTGGACCTGCCCGTGGCCTGGCGGTCATGAGCCGGTCCGTCCGTGCCATCCCGCGATCATTCCCCGGTGAAGCCGGGTGCCCTCTTCTCGAGGAAGGCCGCGACTCCCTCGGCGAAGTCCTTGCTCGCCCGCAGCGCATCCTGGCCTTCGACCTCGCGGCCGAAGGACGAGTCGACTTCAGCCAGGCTGGCCCGATTGATCGCTCGCTTCGAGGCGGTCAGGGCGCGAGTCGGACCCTGCGCGAAGACCGCGGCGACTTCCTCGGCCCGTGCCAGGTGGCTTCCGGCCGGAACGACTTCGCTGGCCAGCCCCCAGTCGAGAGCATCGGCGGCCTGCAGCTTCTCTCCCGTCAGCGCCATGCGCAGGGCCCGGTGACGCCCCGCCGAGGCTGCGACCAGCGCAGTCGACCCACCGTCGGGCATGAGACCGATCTTCGTGAAGGGAAGCATGAGATAGGACTTCTCGCTCATCACCAGATAGTCGCAGGCCAACGCGAGCGAACAGCCGATGCCGGCGGCCGGTCCGGACACTGCCGCGATCGTGGGGATAGGCAGGTCGAGGATCGAGGCGATGATCCTATTCGCACCGTCGAGGTCGATGCCGTCTTGTCGTTCCAGCCCTCCCTGCAGATCCGCCCCGGAGCTGAAGGACCGCTCATTGCCGGTGAGGATGAGGGCTCGGGAGTTCGCTGCCGCCTCGGTGACGGCCGTGCCGATGGTCTCGAACGTCGACTCGTTGAGCGCGTTGAGGCTCTCCGGACGATTGATGGTCACGGTCGTGACATCGCCGCTGACTTCGGTGAGAACACTGGTGGACAATGCGACTCCTTCGTACGAATCCGATGATCCGAGTAGCTTTCGGGGCGACTGCTTCCGTCCGTCGGGGAGGAGTGCGGAAGCATCTACCGCCACTTTAACGTACGTTAAGTTGATCTGCGTCTCATAAGCGAGGCGGATTGCTCGCTGCCGAGAAACGTGCTCAGCGTCGAGAAACGGGTTGTGGCAAAGCTGCTTCACCGAAGAACGGGTTGAGCGTCGAGAAACGTGGGCGCACCCGCGTGCCTCGACGTTTGACCCGTTTTTCGGCAGAATGCGACGAGCGTCAGGCCAACGTTGCCTCGAGCTGGGCGGCGGTGAGGTCCCGATCGGCGAAGACCAGTCGCACGGCAGTCGGGTCGGAGTTGCCGGCATCGGGTGCCCGGTGGACGAGCTCGAGTCCGAGCCTGCGGGCGACCACGGCCGAGGCGGCGTTGGCCTCGAGCAGATACGCCACCACCGGCAGTGCGGGGTCCACGGCACCCGCGGCTGCGATCGCATCTCGCGAGACCGCGGTAGCCAGCCCCTGGCCCTGTGCTTCGGGTCGGAACCGGTAGCCGAGGTTCCAGAACGCTCCGGGTGTGCGGCGGGAGGCGCCGGGGCCTGCGACTCCGCGCAGCGAGTAGCCGCAATAGCCGAGGATCTCCCCACCCGGAACCCGTCTGACCATCCACGGCCCGATTCCGTCGAGCTCCCACTGTGAGACCAATCGGACGAGGATCGCTTCGGCGTCTTCCCCATCGGTCAGGCGCCCGCTGGGCAGGTGCGTCCAGACCCGCGGGTCGGAGTCGATGGTGAAGAACTGATCACGGTCGTCCGTGCTGGGCCGGTCGAGCACGTAATCGGGCGCCTGCCCCATCAGGCCAGGGCCGCCTCGAGGTCGGCCCACAGGTCCTCGAGGTTCTCGATGCCCACGCTCAGACGGATGAGCCCCTCGGGCACGGTCGCCGGTTCCGCGGGGTGCCGGCGGCGACGTTCGATGAGGGATTCCACCCCGCCCAGGGACGTCGCCGGCGTCCACAGTCGGACCGCCTCGGCGATGGCGGTGGCCTTCTCCGCGGAGTCGACGGTGAAGGAGATGATCGCTCCGAACCCGTTCATCTGCGCGGCTGCACGAGCATGGCCGGGATCACCTGGCAGACCCGGGTAGCGGGTTTCGACGACGGTGGGGTGGGCGGCCAGGCGTTCGGCGATGGCGTGTGCGTTGGTCTGCGCGCGGTCGAGGCGCACGGCCAGGGTGCGCAGTCCACGCAGGGCCAGCCAGACCTCGAAGGGTCCGGCGATGCCACCGCGCATGGATCGTTCCGTATGCAGGTCCTCGCGCAGTCCGACATTGCCGGTGACGACCGCGCCGAGGACGACGTCGGAGTGCCCGGCCAGGTATTTCGTCACCGAGTGCACGACGATATCGGCGCCCAGATCGAGCGGCGTCTGCAGCAGCGGGGTGGCGAAGGTGTTGTCGACGGAGACGAGGAACCCGCGGTCCTTGGCGGCGGTGGTCAGCGCGGGAACGTCGGCGACCTCGAGCATCGGGTTCGTCGGCGATTCGATCCACAGCATTCCCGGGGATCCGGCTTCGCCGGCACTCGCCGAGGCGGCCGCCCCGTCCGCTGCCACCTGACCCGGCGTCGCGTGCCCCGCTTCGTCGAGGGCGGCGATGACCGCCTCGGTGTCGGAGATGTCGACGGTGACGATGTCGAAGTTCTGACGCCCAGCGATCTGCTCCGCGGAGGCGAGCGCCCCCTGATAGCTGTGGGTCGGGATGATCAGCGTGCCGCCGGCGGCACGAGGCTGACCACCGCCGAGATCGCCGCCAGGCCGGAGCCGAAGACCAGCCCGGGCAGGCTCGCATGTTCGAGCTGACCGAGCGCCTCTTCGAACGGCGTCCACGCGGGAGTGTCGAAGCGAGCATAGGCATAGGGCGAGGCGGTGATGTCGCCGGCGCTGACGAAGGTCGAGGACAGATCGATCGGCGGGTTCACCGCGGCACCGTCGGCGCGCTGCGGGCGTCCGGTTTCGACGACGAGAGTGTCCGGGGCGAAATCCGACGAAGCGGCGGGCTCGGACGAAGCGGCGGATGAGGTGGAGGGCTCAGGCTGTGTCATGTCCCCAATATATGCCCCACTCCATCACACGAATTCGGCAGTCGCATGACGAGAATGTTTCGGGAGTCCGCAGAGGTGCGTGCCGATTCCTCCGCTTCTCGCTGTTCCGAATTCTCTGGTCGTCCGAACCTTCTACTCGACGCTGTCGACCATGTGCTCGAGCAGCAGTTGCGCTCCGGGTGACGGCCGTCTGCTGCCCGACCACACTGCATGGAGTTCGCGGGTGAGATCGACGTCGTCGGCCACCGGCAGCGGCACCAGACGTCCGGCCCGGAAGTCATCGCGCAGAGCGAGTTCCGACAAGACCGCCGGGGCCACAGAGGTGGCTGCGGCGATGCGCAGGGCAGAGTTCGATCCGTACTCCCCCGCCACGCGGACTCCTCCCACACCGAGCAGTGCCGCGTCGATGGCCTCCCTGGTGCCCGAGCCGATCTCACGCACGAGCAGCGGCACCTGCGCCAGATCCTCGGCGGTGATCGGCTTCGTCCAGGCGTGGGCGAAGTCCGGGCCGCAGGCGATCATGAGTCGGTCACGGCCGACCACCTCGGCGTTGAGGTCCTTCGGAAGGGACACGGATTCGATGAGTCCGAGGTCGCAGGTCTGCCGGCGCACCCGGTCGATGACGGTCGCGGAGTTCTCCACCGACAGTCCGATGTCGATTGTCGGGTGTGCGGCGCGGAATGTCGTGAGGTGGTGGGGCATGAGGTATTCGGCGACCGTCAGCGAGGCGCTGACCTTGACGGTTCCGGCACGGGCCTCCTGGATCGCGCGGGCCCCGGCGTAGAGCGTGTCGTAGGCTTCGATGACCTTCGACGCCCATTCGGCGACGGCGCGGCCCTCGACGGTGAGTTCGGTGCCCCGCGGAGAGCGCCGCAGCAGCGGCACCTTGAGATCGCGTTCGAGGTTGCGCAGGCTGCGGGAGGCATTCGGCTGGGCGAGATCGAGTTTCGCTGCGGCCTGGCCGATCGACCTGGCGTTGCCACTGAGGGCCACCAGCAGCCCCAGAGCCTGGAGCTCGGGCCAGTTCTTCATATTCCCGAGATCGTGCATATGCTCATCATGACATATCAGATCCATATGGGTTGCGAAGAAATCACCGTCTACTGCGACCGTGCAGGCGTTGACAGACTGAAGTCATGAACCGCTTCGTCTCCCTCTTACCCGGACTCGCCGTCGCCGCTGTGGCCACGGCCGTCGCGTGGCCGATCTCCATGCTCGCCCCCGTGCTCTCACCGCTGCTCGTGGCGATCGTGCTCGGCATCCTCCTGGGCAATCTCGTGCCCAACCTGTCCGAGGCGTTCATGCCCGGACTCAACTTCGCCGCGAAGCCGCTGCTGCGCCTGGGCATCGTCGCCCTCGGCGCGCAGGTGGTGCTCGGTGACATCCTCGAACTCGGCTGGCTCGTCCTCGTCCTCGCCTCCGTCATCGTCGCCGCCGGCATCCTCTCCGCCCTGGCACTGGCCAAGCCGCTCAAGGTCGACCGCCCGCTGGCAGTGCTCATCGGCAGCGGCTTCGGCATCTGCGGTGCCGCCGCCGTCGCCGGAGTCGAGTCGACGCTGAAGTCGAAGAAGGAGGATGTGGCCGCCGCGATCGGCCTCGTCGTCCTCTTCGGCACCCTGATGATCGCGATCGTCCCCGGGCTCTCGACTGCTCTGGGCCTGTCCCCGGAGACCGCGGGAATGTGGGGCGGAGCCGCCACGCACGAGGTCGCGCAGGTCGTCGCGATCGGCGGGATCATCGGACCCGCGGCCCTCGAGGTCGCCGTGCTCGTCAAGCTCGCCCGCGTCATCATGCTCGCGCCCACCGTCGCCGTGTTCAGCTATGCCGTGCGCCGCAGTGAGGACACGGCGATGGCGAACTCCACCGTCACCGAGGCGGCCGCCGGTTCCGCCGAGACCTCCGCAGGTGCGGGCTCGGGTGCAGGGAATGCCGACCGGGATACCCAGACCCCGGGGTCGGTGTCGACCGCGACGAAGAAGGCTCCGGCCCAGGGCAAGCGCCCGCCGATCGTGCCGCTCTTCGTCGTCGGCTTCCTCGTCATGGCGGCGCTGCGCACCTTCGGTCTGCTGCCGGAGTTCGCGGTCACCGGACTCAGCTGGGTCCAGACCGTGTGCCTGGCGATGGCGATGTTCGCCCTCGGTCGTGGAGTGCAGTGGCGATCGCTGAAGAACCTCGGCGCCCGGCCGATCGCGCTGGCCACACTGGTCACGATCATCGTCGCCCTCATCGCCCTCGGCGGAGCCCTCCTCCTCACCTGACCCCGCCCAATTGCTACCTGACGGCGGCCCAGATACCTCGCGCGAGGTTGCTGGGCCGCCGTCAGGTAGTAATTGGAGGCGCATCGGCGAGGATTTCCGATAATCGGGACTTTCTGACGGATCGGACACGCCTCACCTGTACCCGCCGGTAACACTGGTAGTCTCTCAGCGAATCAGCCAGCGATGCTCAGTGTCGCTTCAGCCTTCGCAAGGACATCATGCTCACTCAGATCATTGCTCTGCTCATATTCGTCGCCCTCTTCGCCATCGGCGCGGTCCGCGGGGTGCAGATCGGCGTGCTCATGCTCGTCGGAGCGGCCGGAACCGGGCTCCTCTTCACCGATATGGTCGTCGACGACATCGTCGCCGAGTTCCCCTTGGACATCATGATCC
The DNA here is from genome assembly GCF_057364765.1 of Brevibacterium sp. LAARM3_SD1. Classification (NCBI taxonomy): domain Bacteria; kingdom Bacillati; phylum Actinomycetota; class Actinomycetes; order Micrococcales; family Brevibacteriaceae; genus Brevibacterium; species Brevibacterium sp. LAARM3_SD1. The sequence goes on from NZ_JBNFOL010000003.1 coordinate 164,602, forward strand.
TCCTGGCCGGGGTCACCTATTTCTTCGCAATCGCGCAGGAGAACGGGACCGTCGACAAGATCATCGACTGGGCCCTCGAACGCGTCGGATCCTCGGCGGTGCTGCTGCCCGCGGTGTTCTTCGTCATCACGGGCTGCATTGCGGCCATGGGTGCTCCGCTGGCCGGCCTGGTGATGATGCCGGTGGGCATGCAGGTCGCCCGCAAGTACGGCGTCGACTACGCACTCATGGGCCTGGCGATCTGCTTCGCCATCGGCGCCGGCGGCTTCGCCCCGACCAGCCTCTACGGAATCGTCACGTACTCGACCGCCCACGATGCCGGAATCGACCTCTCCCCGTTCCTGCTCTTCGGCATCGCCGTGGCCGTCTACCTCGTCATGCTCGTCGTCGCCTACTTCATGTACGGTCGGTCGCTGTTCTCGACGACGACAGTGTCGGCCGCCGAGCATGCTTCGGTCGGGAGTGCCCAGTCGAAGATCTCCCGCGGTTCCGCCTCGGCGTCGAGCGTCGCCTTCGGTGAGGACGACGAGGACGAAGCGCTCTTCGACTCCTCCACCACCGACGAGGCGGGAGAATCCAGGCCCTTCACCTTCGTGCAGATCCTCACCGTGATCTTCATGGTCGGCCTCATCGGCAGCGTGGTCGTGCTCGCGGCCCTCGGCCAGGAACCGGACATCGGTCTGCTGTGCTTCATGTTCGGAGCGATCCTTGCGCTCGTCGACCCGAAGACCGGCAAGGCCGCGATTCCGAAGATCGACTGGCCGACCGTGCTGCTCGTGGGCGGCATCATCACCTTCGTCGGAGTGCTGCAGAACATGGGTGCCGTCGACCTGCTCGGAGAGGGCGCCGAGTCGATCGGTTCGCCGCTCATCGCCGCCTTCGTCCTCTGCATCGTCGGCGGTCTGGTCTCGGCGTTCGCATCGACGACGGGCATCCTGGCCGCTCTCGTGCCGCTGGCACTGCCGCTCATCGCCGCCGGCGGGGTACCCGGCTGGGCGCTCATTGCGGCACTGGGCGTATGCTCGGCCGTCGTCGACGTCTCACCGTTCTCGACGCTGGGTGCCACGGTCGTCGCGACCGCCCCGGTCGAGGACAAGCCGCGACTGACCCGCATCCTCGTGAAGTTCGGCATGTCGATGGTCGTCATCGGACCGGTCGTTCTGGTCGGCGGCCTCGTCATGCCCGCCATGATGTTCTGACCGGAGTTCATCGAAAAACGGGCTGGGTGCCGACAAACGCGTGTGCGCATGCGTGCGTCGACGCCCAGCCCGTCTTTCGGCGTCGTAACCTTCAGCCCAAGGGCTTCGACAGCAGCACGAATTCGAGGTCGTCGACCTTCGGTTGCCCGAAGCGGTCGTCGCCATAGGGGAAGGGCTCGACTTCTCCGGTGCGCACGTAGCCGCGGCGTTCGTAGTAGGCGATGAGTTCGTCACGCTTGTTGATCACGCTCATCCGCATGGATGTCGCGCCCCAGTGTTCGGCCACCCACGCCTCGGCGAGACCGATGAGCGCAGACCCCACGCCTCTGCCCTGACCCAGCGGAGACACGGCGAGCACTCCGAGGTAGGCCGCTCCGTCCTCGGGTTCGCGCACGTAGACGCTGGCCACCGCGCGCCCCTGCTCATCGCGGGCGAGCAGGATCTGGGAGTCCGCCTCGGCGAGCATGTCCTCGGCCATGGGAACGTCGAGCCGCTGTCCGCCCAGCAGGTCCGCCTCGGTGGTCCACCCTTGTTTCGACCCTTCGCCGCGGTAGGCCGAGGACACGAGCTCGACGTAGTCGGGGATGTCGGCGGGCAGGAGTTCGGCGACTTCGAATCCGGCTGCGCGCAGCTTCTGTCGGTGCGCATCGACCACGGTCGCTGAGGGGTGTGCGGTCATAGTGGGGACTCCTTCACGGCTTTCAGTGGGGCTTCAGCACCAGGCTAGTCGGATCGTTCTCGGCAGACCTATAGTGTCAACTATCAGGACGCGACGAACGACGTTCGATCGCCAACGACCATTGCGCAGTGCCGCCGGCACGGACATTCGGGAGGAATGACCATGGACATCGACATCTCGGGAGAGACCTTCACCATCGCCGAGGATGCTGCGGCCAAACGCTTCACCGTCGCCCACGCGGGCAAAGTCATCGGCCTCGCCGATTACATCGACCGTGCGGCCGGAGTCGATGACACCGCCGAGGGCACGGTGCGCATCTTCACCCACACAGAGGTGTCGCCCGAGTGGGGCGGGCGCGGCTTGGCAGCCAAGCTGGTGCGCTATGCACTGGAGACCAGCGCCGAGGAGGGGCTGAAGTTCCGCACCACGTGCTCCTATGTGCAGAATTTCCTTGCTAAGAACGGCGAGTTCGACAAGTTCGTCGCCTGAGTCCGCTCCCCCGGAGCTCGTCTTCGCTCCAGCGCCGCTGGGCACCGTCAGGGAAATCGCCATGACACAGCTGAGCGCAGAGCACTAAACTGGAATTGGCCGCGTTCCGATTCTGCGGCGGGGACGTTCTCACGCCGACCACGCGGTTCAGCTCTGACGACGCTCAAGGAGGATTCGTCGTGGACATCACCCCGATCATCGACAAGCTGGGCACCGGACTGTTCATCGGCGGCAGATGGCGAGAGGCCGAAGGCGGTAAGACCATCGACGTCCGCAATCCCGCAACCGGTGAGGTCATCACCACCGTGGCCGACTGTTCCGCCGCCGATGCCCAAGAGGCCATCAAGGTCGCCGGTGAGGCACAGGCCGGCTGGGCGGCCACGTCGCCGCGAGAGCGCTCCGAGATCCTGCGGCGGACCTTCGAACTGCTCATCGATCGTGCCGACGACATTGCCGCTGTGATGACCGCTGAGATGGGCAAGCCCTTCGCCGAGTCCAAGGGTGAGGTCACCTATGGCGCCGAATTCTTCCGTTGGTTCTCCGAAGAGGCGGTGCGCATCGAAGGCGACTATTCCCAGTCGCCGGACGGCAAGAACCGCATGCTCATCTCTCGCGAACCCGTCGGGCCCTGCATTCTCATCACCCCGTGGAACTTCCCGCTGGCCATGGGCGCGCGCAAGATCGGTCCCGCCATCGCCGCCGGCTGCACCATGGTGTTCAAACCTGCGAAGCTGACCCCGCTGACGTCGCTCATGCTCGTCGACGTCCTCGTCGAAGCCGGACTCCCCGCCGGGGTGCTCAACCTCGTCACTTCCGAGTCTGCGCGCCGTGTCGTCACTCCCTGGATGGAGTCAGGCATCGCCCGCAAGGTCACATTCACCGGGTCCACCGAGGTCGGGGTGGGGCTGCTCAAGCAGGCTGCCGACACAGTCATGAAGACCTCGATGGAGCTCGGGGGCAACGCTCCGTTCGTCGTCTTCGCCGATGCCGACATCGACAAGGCTGTCGAAGGCGCGGTGGTCGCGAAGATGCGCAACGGCGGCGAGGCCTGCACCGCGGCGAACCGCATGTTCGTCCATTCCTCACTGGCAGAGGAGTTCTCCTCGCGGTTGGCCGAACGCATCGGCGCGATGAAGGTCGGCAACGGCCTCGACGAGGACACCGAGATGGGCCCGCTCGTCGATCAGGATTCCCTCGACAAGGTCGCCGGCCTCGTCGATGAGGCCGTGGCCAAGGGAGCAAAGGTCCTCACCGGAGGGTCCCGGATCGAAGGCAATGGGTTCTTCTACACCCCGACGGTGATGACCGACATTCCCGATGACGCCGAGATCCGCACCACGGAGATCTTCGGCCCCGTGGCACCGATCGTCACTTTCGACTCGGACGAAGAGGGCATCGCTCTGGCCAATGAGACGGAGTTCGGGCTCGTCGGCTACCTGTTCAGCGAGAACGTCGAACGCGCCCTCGGCCTTGCCGACAAGATGGAGGTCGGCATGGTCGGACTCAACACCGGACTGGTTTCGAATCCGGCGGCGCCATTCGGTGGAGTGAAGATGTCCGGCCTCGGCAGGGAGGGCGGCCGTGTGGGCATCGACGAGTTCCTCGAGGTCAAGTACGTGGCGATGCCCCGCAGCTGACCCAGGCCCGGAAAGCCGCTGCTGCGCGCGATCTTCGACGGCGGCTGACTCCCTCGGCGCTCCCCGGGACGGTCAGCCGCGCAGGTCCACCCACTGTTTGACCCCGGGTCGACGGCCGGCATTGATACCGAGCAGATGGGGTGCTTCGTCGAGCGAGAGTGCCGGGCCGACGATCGCCTCGGTCGCAGCGTCTCGAGCATGGCGACCGCGGTCGCCATATCCTGCGGATGTTCGTAGATGAAAGAGCCACGAATACTCAGCTGCCGTTGGACGATATCGAAGCTCGACGCGCCGAGGCGGCCCTGATCCTCTCCGACGATTGTGACCTTTGCGAAAGGAGAGAGCTGGTCGACGACTGCGGCGAGTCCCTCTGAGACGCCGGCCGCATCGATGACGACCTGGGGTGCCGGGCAGGCGCCGGGGACGAATGCCCGGGCTCCGAGCTCGACCGCCGATCGGAGCCGGGTCTCGTCCGGTTCACTCACCCAGGGACGATAGCCGAGATCCACGAGAACGAGTATTGCCAATAGTCCTTGAGCTCCGGCACCGATGATGAGGACGTCTTCCCCTCCTTGCAGTTCGGTGCGGCGGATCGCCGATGCCGCTACTGTCAGCGGTTCGGCGCATACGGCGCGCTCCACAGGTATCCCAGCCGGCACGCGGTGGCAGAATCCGCTGGGATGGTCGACCACCTCGGCGAGGAATCCCGGCTGAGTGAGCACGCCGGCGCTCAGCCGGGAGACACATGCCGAGGTCATGCCCCGAAGACAGTACTCGCACCGCCCACAGGTGATGTTGGGTTCAAGCGCGACTCTGTCGCCGATCGCCCATTCCTCGGCCCCGCTCCCCACCTCGATGACCTCTCCGATGCCTTCGTGTCCGAGTCGCCACGGCAGCTCGGGAGGCGTCCGCGAACCGGAGGCCAGGCTGAGGTCGGTGCCGCAGATTCCCACCGCGAGCATCCGCACCCTCACATGCCCGGAGGCAGGGCGCCCAGGCGGTCCCGGTCGAGTGAGGACCTCGACGCGACCGGGCGCGGTGATCTCGACAGACCGGATCGTTCCGCTCGAGGCAGACTTCGCTTCGACGCGCTTCTCACCGGTCGGCAGGGCGGCGGCGAAAGAGGGGCGGCGAACCATCAGGCGGACACGACCTGAGTGGATTCGACAGTGGAGCGTTCGGCGCGGCGGCCGATCTGCCATTGCGCACGAGGTGCATGGCGATCGAGATCGAGATGAGGCAGCCTCCCCCGAGGTAGGCCGCCACGAGGTACCAGGTCCCGTTGCCGAGTCCGACGAGGAATGTCGCGATGAAGGGGGTGAAGCCGCCGGCGATGGCACTGGCGAGCTGGTATCCGACGCCCGCTCCGCTGTAGCGGAATTCTGGGCTGAACATCTCGGCGAACAGCGGCTGCTGGACGCTGACGACGGCATCGTGGGCGATGTTGATGAGCAGCACGGCGAAGATGACGATGCCCACGATGTTGCCGGCCTCGAGGAAGAGGAAGAACGGGACCGCGCTGACGAGGCCGATGACGCCGCCGGTGAGGTAGACCCGCAGCCGTCCGTAGCGGTCGGAGAGGTAGGCGAAGGCAGGGATCGTGACGATGCCGAGACCGCCGACGAGGAGCGTGATGTTGAGCATGATCTGTCGATCGAGCCCGAGCTGCTCGGTCGAATACGACAGAGCGAAGGTCGTGACGATGTACATGGTCAGCAGTTCGATGAACCGCAGGCCGACGATCTGGAAGATCTGTGCCGGATAGCGTTTGAAGGCCTCTAAGATCGGCAGCTTCGCGGTCTTATCGGTCTTCGCATTCTTCACACGCTCGACGTACTCCTCGGATTCCTCAACGCCTGCACGGATCCACAGCCCGACGAGGACGAGGACGGCGCTGAAGAAGAACGGAATGCGCCAACCCCAGGCAAGGAATGCCTCAGCGGAGAAGTTGCTGCTGAGCAGAGCCACGAGCCCGGTGGCCAGCAGCAGCCCGAAGGAATAGCCGATCTGCACTCCGCTGGAGAAGAATGCCCGCAGCTTCGACGGTGCGCTTTCGACGGCCATGAGCGCCGCACCGCCCCATTCCCCGCCGACGGCGATCCCCTGGATGCAACGCAGCAGCACCAGCAAGGCAGGAGCGAGCCAGCCGACGGATTGGTAGGTCGGCAGGAATCCGATGAGGGCGGTGGCCACGCCCATGATCGTCATCGTCCACACGAGCATGGACTTGCGCCCGAGGCGGTCGCCGAAGTGGCCGAAGATGATGCCGCCGAGCGGGCGGAAGATGAATCCGACGCCGAAGGTCGCGAATGCGGCGAGTGTTCCCGCATGGGAACTGTAGTCGGGGAAGAAGAGCTCCCCGAAGACCAGTGCGGCGACGATTCCGTAGAGGAGGAAGTCGTACCATTCGACGACTGCGCCGATGAACGACCCGGCGGCGGCCCGCCTGGCCCGCTTGAGTTCCGCGGAGGCTCCCGCGTGCGTGCTGTCCGGTGCTGACATGACATTCCCCTTCGAATGATGGCCTCGCGGTTCCTCCGCGATGAGGGCGTGCTCGTGCTTGTCGCAGATCACAGTATCACGATGTGCGGTAAACGTACACGTGTGCACATAGCGCACAATGCAGAATGGGTCGGACCTTGCCGATACCCTGGGACGGTGAAGTCAGAGAAGAATTCAGGAGCAGATGCGTCGACCGGCGACCATTACGTGAAGTCTGCCGAAAAGACGCTGTCGGTGCTGTTGGCGTTCACTTCTGACGATCCGCGACTGACGGTCACTCAGGTTGCCGAGTCGACGAGTCTGACTCGGGCTGCTGCCCGCAGGTTCCTTCTCACGCTCGTCGATCTCGGGTATCTCAGCAGTGACGGCACCCAGTTCTCGCTCACCCCGCGCGTGCTCGACATCGGTGCAGGGTTCCTCGCCGGGCTCGACCTTCCGAAGGTCGCTCAGCCCCATCTCAACCGGCTCGCGAACGATCTCGACGAATCCGCGACGCTGAGCATCCTCGACGAGGACGATATCGTCTACATCGCCCGCGCCACTGCCCCGCGGCTGCACACCGTCACCGTCAATCTCGGCAATCGACTGCCGGCCTGGGCGACGTCGATGGGCCGGATCCTCGTCTCCGAGCTGCCGTCGACGGATCGGCAGGCTTTCCTCGACCGCACCGAGATCTCCACATTCACCGACAGGACAGTGTCTTCCAGGGAGGAGCTCGGCAGGGAACTCGAGCGCATCCGCGAACAGGGATGGTGCCTCGTATCTCAGGAGCTCGACGAGGGGCTGCGAGGATTGGCCGTGCCCGTCCGCCGAGGCGATACCACCTTGGCCGCGCTCAATGTCTCATTGCATACATCCCATCTGCGTGGACTCTCGATCGAGGACGACGTCGTTCCGCGCCTGCAGGCCGTCGCAGCGTCGATCGCCGAGGACTTCGGCGGGCGCTCCCAATGACGAACAGCTGCCCCACCGCAAGGGTGACCGTCCGGGTTCTCCTGTGATCCTGCCGGAGGTCCGTGATCCTCGCCTGATCACGATTCGCCGAGGCGGCTCCCTCACCGATGCCGACCACCGCCTTCTCGCGCTGTGGGCCGCCGACTGCGCCGAACACGCCCTGCCCTTCTTCGAAGCCGTCTGCCCCGAGGATGAACGACCTCGCGAAGCCATTGCCGCCGCCGGCGTGGGCCGCCGGTGAAATGCCGATGAAGGAGGCTCGCGCCCTCGGCGGTCATGCCATGGGTGCCGCACGGCCGCTGCGTGGACCGCCCGGTTCGCCGCCTATGCGGCGGGTCAGGCAGCCTGCGTCGGACACGTCGCCGAGCACGATCTCGGGGCGGCGGCCTACGCGATCAAAGCCGCTCGCGGAGCCGCCGGGAAGGACATTGCGGCCGGTCGTGCCGAACGCGACTGGCAACGCGACCGTGTGCCGCCCGGCGTCCGCGACCTCGTACTGGAGGACCAGGCACGCCGCGATGCGATCTGTTGGTTCGTCTTCAGCGCCTGATCGCTGGCGGCCCACTCCACGACAGACAGCACATGTTTGAACGTGTGCTCTCTGTCGTGGAGTGTGCTGCTGGCGACTCACCAGTTCGTGGACACTCGAGCCTTGACGCGCAGAAGCCCCGCACGTCTTGTGCGGGGCTTCTGCGTCTGCGCTGCGAAGGCCGAGTGGCCCTCGAGTCAGCTGCGATTGGGCATCAGGCGCGGCGGCGTGCGAGGACGTCGTTGACGGCGCCGAGGTCGGCGGCCTTCGTCGTCCGGATCGCCTTGCGCCCGTGGCCGAGCGGACCTTCCTCGCGGGCGGAGTCGCTGAGCTCGGGACGGTAGCCGAGCTCTTCGGCGAACTGAGCCGCGATGTCCTCACGGCTGCGGGCTTCGGTCTCGTACGAGCTGGCGTCGGCCGCACTCGCTGCGGGCACCGAGTGCTCGGCTTCGGGCGCATCAACGTAGCTGGGCACCGGCAGCGGAGTCGGCGACCAGCCGTCACGCGACTTCAGTCGCTGCATGAACGGATCGTCGACCTTGCTGGCCGAGGCGTCCAGCGCAGCGTGCACATCCGCATCGGCGTGCTCCCGATCGGTTGACTCCGTGTCGGTCTCAGCGACGAGATCGGCTCCGAGCGAGACCGGAGCCTGAGTGGATGCGGTCCGGGTCTTCTCCGCAGGCTCGGTCTTCTCTGCGAACTTCGCAGAATCGGGCGAAACGTCGACCTCACGTTCGTTCGAGGTGCCCTTCGACTCGGGCCGCGTCTCAGCCGTCTGCGCCGAAGCCGCTGTGTCAGCGGTGTTCGTGGTCGATGCGCCCTCGGAGTCGGCGGTCGCCTCGGCGGCGGAGTCACCGTCTGCGGCGGCGTTCTCCTTCACGACCGGGATCGGTCCGGTGAGGAGGACCTGACGCGTGGTGTGGCCCTCGGCGGCTTCCTTGCGGATGCGCACGAGTGGGATCTCACCGGTGTCGGCCTCTTCGCGGGACTTCTTCGCCTCGGCGGAGCGGTTCATCGCGGCGCGCGCCTGGGCGGCCTTCGCCGCTGCGCTCGTGCCCTGTGCCGCCGCGGCGATCCGTGCAGCGGTTCCGCTCGAGGTCGGTGCAGGTGCCGTGCGCGGCTGCTGCTTGACCGGAACGGTCTGCGACTTCGTACCCACCCGAGCCGTTGACCGTGCTTCGGCTGCAGGCGCAGCGCTCGTCTTCGAACTGGTTGTGGCGGCAGGTGTGGCCGCTGTCGCCGATCGTTCGGTCGGCGCAGGCTTGGCAGCACGCTCCGGCTGAGTGACTCGCTCAGGCTTGGCAGCAGATTCAGGCTTCGCCGCTGACCGTGACCGCGTGGTCTCCTGCAGTCCTCGCAGCTTCTTCTTCGTGTCCCGCTTACGCAGGTTGAGCGTGCGCACGAGGAACAGAGTGACCACGGCGAGTCCGAGGAAGACGCCGGCCAGGGCGATGTGCACGACCGAGAAGGCCGCGAGCACGCTGGACACAAGAATGCCGAGGACCGAGGCGAGGAAGACCAGGGAGAAGCCCCTGACCATAGTGTTCAGCGACTTCAGTGACTCCCGCAGGGTCGTGGCTTGCTCAGTCATCGCATGTTCCTCATCGGTTCCGATGGTCGGATTGGAATTCTTCTGGTTGTGTCCGTCTGTGGTGGGCATCCCTTCGCCGAGGCGGCCGCCGCGTCCCGTCCGAGACTGGCCCTCGCGTGGTCCGCCTCCTTGAGGGGTTGGACCAGCGCTGCTCGAAGCTGTCCGGGTCATCGACGCGCTGCGGCCGGTTCCGTTCGCGTGCGGCGGGTGCGCCTGAAGCGGACGGCCCTGTCGGTCCGCCTGCCCGGCGGAGCGTCCGCTGTCGTTGAAGACGGCGTGGACCGCGGGGTGGAGCGGCCGCACATTGTCGGTGACGGCGCCTGCTCGCACGCCCGTGTCAGTGCCGACTCCTACGCTGGATCCGACGACGCTGCGACCGGCAGCCGCATGGTCGCTGGACAGGGAGGAGTGTGTTTCACCGACCGCAATGGGAAGGACGTTGAGCTGTGCGTGATCGGCAGCCTCGGTGATGGTGTGCGATTCGGCGTGACCGTCGATGACGGCGAACTCGGGAGTGGAGGCCGAGAGACTCAGCTTCGGGGCCTCGGCTTCCTGTGAGATGTTCGGGGTCGGCACCGACGGTGCCTTCCGGGGTTTGTCGTGGAAGACCTGGATGCGCTCCGAATGGTCGTGCCCGGGGATGGCTGTCTCGGCGGAGACGACAGCGGCCTTGTCCGGAACCGTGTCGATTTCGACACGCGAGAGATCCGTCGCGGACTTCCGAATCATTGCGGGCACAGCAACGGCGAAGACCACGACGATGGCGATGACGACGATGATGCTGGTGTCCACAATGCCACCCTAAGTTGCGGCCATCGGGGAAGACGTGAAGGCGCAAGGTGTGTCGGTCAGTTAGGGACGAAGTTCACCGAATTCCCAGGTGGTGGCTGAGCCCCCCGGACTGTCGCGCCTACCCCGCGCTGGTGCCATGTCGGTATGCGGCGAGCAGACCCTGCGGCACCTCGTCGGCGAGCAGGGCGAACGTGCGGTGGTCGCACCACTGCCCGTCGATATGCATGTACTTCTCGCGCAGCCCCTCGTCACGCAGACCGAGCTTCTCGACCACGCGCAGGCTCGCTGTGTTCTCAGGGCGGATGTTGATCTCGACGCGGTGCAGGCCGAGGCCGAAGAAGCAGTGGTCGGCGGCCATGGCCACGGCAATGGGGGTGATTCCTCGCCCGGCCACGCGCGAATCGATCCAGTACCCGATCTGCCCGGACAGGATCGAGCCCCAGCTCAGTCCCGATACGGTGATCTGGCCGCGGAAATTCCCGTCGACCTCGATGGCGAACGGCACGGTCTGTCCGCGTTTGGCCTGCTTGTCCTGCATCCGCACCATCGTGCGGAACCCCGGCAGCTCCTGGCCAGGCGCGGGCAGAGTCGCATCCCACGGTCGCAGCCAGTCGCGGTTGAATCGGCGGACTTCTCGCCAGGCCTCTTCGTCGCGGCGGCGCAGCGGTCGCAGCACGATATCGGACTGTCGATCAGTCAGGATGACAGGCCACACGCGGCTGCCCTCGCTCTCGGGTTCAAGATCGGTCCGCCCTGACGGGCTGAATCGATGAGGTCAGCTCAGTCCAGCGTCGGCACGAAGTCGCGCAGCCACGCCTTGAGATCGTCGCCGAGGTCGTCGCGGTCGCACGCAATCTGCACGACCGCTTTGAGGTAGTCGAGCTTGTCACCCGTGTCGTAGCGGGCGCCCTTGAACACGACTCCGTACACCCCGTGGCCGTCGTCGTCTCCGGCGAGTTCCTGCAGGGCGTCGGTGAGCTGGATTTCGTTGCCGCGTCCCGGCTCGGTGGTCTCGAGAACGTCGAAGATCTCCGGAGCCAGCACATAGCGGCCGATGACGGCGAAGTTCGAGGGAGCATCCTCGGTGGCGGGCTTTTCGACGAGGTCGGTGATCTTGACGACTTCGTCATCCGCTGTGGTCTCGACGGCCGCGCACCCGTAGAGGTGGATCGCCTCGGGCGGGACCTCCATGAGCGCGACGACGCTGCCGCCGGTGTTCTCCGCAACCTCGATCATCTTCGGCAGGATCGGGCTGCGCTCATCGATGAGGTCATCGCCGAGCAGGACGGCGAACGGTTCGTTGCCCACATGCTGACGCCCCTTGAGCACGGCGTGCCCAAGTCCCTTGGGATCACCCTGGCGCACGTAGTGGATATCGGCCAGTTCCGAGGGATGGCGCACAGCTGCGAGCTTCTTGTCGTCCCCCTTCTGCGCGAGCGCTGCCTCAAGCCCGTCGACTCGGTCGAAATGGTCCTCCAGCGGCCGCTTGTTCCGGCCGGTGATCATGAGAACGTCCTGCAGGCCGGCATCGACGGCTTCCTCGATGACGTACTGGATCGCCGGCTTGTCGACGACGGGGAGCATCTCTTTCGGGGTGGCCTTCGTTGCGGGGAGGAACCGAGTTCCGAGACCGGCGACGGGGATCACGGCCTTGCGAACGGTGCGCTGCGCTTCATCACTCATGAAGTCATCTTAACGAATCCGCCGACCCCGGTTAGTCTGAATTGCGTGGACTCACAATCTTCGAAGGCGCAGCTGCGGTCCCGCATCCGCGCCGCGCGCACAGACCGCTCCCTCGCCGAGGCGACTCCCGCCTCACCGTCGTCCGTGACGTCAGCATCACCGCAGGTCACCCCCACCGAGGCGACCTCGACCACTGCCTCGCGCGTGGACCCCGCAGAGTCCGAAGGCTCCGTGGCCGCCGCCGCGTGGGACCTCATCTGTCAGGCGCCGGTTCGCTCCCTCCTCGCCTATGCGGCGCTGCCCGGAGAGCCGGACCTCGACTCTGCGTTGGACCGGTTCCTCGCAGCCGGCGGCACCGTCTACCTGCCGGTCGTCACGACGGTGGGTCAGCCCCTTATGTTCGGTCAGGTCACCGGTTCGATGGCCAGCCTGACGCCGCAGGGCAGATGGGGAATCCGCGAACCGGCCCAGGATGACGACCTGCTCACCGCTGCCCAGCTGCTCTCCCCCACGGTCGGCCTCGACCTCATCTTCGTCCCCGCACTGGGGTTCGGCGCCGATGGCGCCCGCCTGGGCAACGGCGGCGGCTTCTATGACCGAACCTTCGGCCCGCACGGGGCGCAGCCTCTCGGCTCGGGATCTCGAGAGTCGGGGCCCCAAGGCTCAGGGCACCGTGCAGCGGAGCCGCGGGTCGTCGGGGTGTGCTTCGCCCAGGAACTCGGTCTGAGCGGCCTCGTCGCCGAGGACTGGGATCTGCGCATTCCCGCGGCCGTCACCGAGAACGGAACTCACACCTTCACCAACTGACTCAGGCCGTCTTCGCGGGCCGAGTCACGCCGTCTTCGCGGGCTGACTCACTTCTTCACCGACTGTTCATCGGGAATTGGCACGCACTCGCGCGTGTTGATATGTGGATAACCTTGTGCATATCGCGGACCGGTGCTCCGGGGAGGTTCCGGTGTGCACTATAATCTTGTCGTCGAAGAAAGGTCTCGAATGCCCGTCTACTCCTACGCCTGCAAGAGCTGTGGTCATGCCTTTGATATTCATCAGGACTTCAGCGATGACTCACTCACCGTCTGCCCGGAATGCCAGGGCCGCCTGAAGAAGGTATTCGGCGCTGTGGGCATCAGCTTCAAGGGATCCGGCTTCTACGCCACCGACTCCCGCTCGAGCAAGTCGAGCACCGTCAGCTCCTCGAGTTCTGACTCCTCTTCGAAGGAATCCTCGAGTTCGTCGGCGAAGGAAACCTCAAGCACCTCCTCGTCGAATTCGTCATCGAGCACCTCCTCGGCAGCGAGCACTCCAGCCGCCAGCTGATCGAATCGGTTCCCCGAACCGGCTCTCTTCACTCAGACACTGATCGCCTGTGGACGACACGAATCGTCCACAGGCGGCTTTCGCGACCTTGCCGCCGGCCATGCAGCGCCGCAAGCTCGGCACATGGGCATCTTTCACCGCATTCGAACCTCGTCTCCGAGCTGGGCACGACCGTCTCACATTCGGCCTCAGCGCATCCTCGCTGCCATCTGCCTTGCCTGCGCCTGTGCTCTCGCCGTCTGGATGCTCACGCCGAGCAGTGCGGGAACGGCGATCGTCGTCGCGAAGTCGGACCTGGCGCCTGGAACCGAGCTCACGGCACAGGACCTCAGGCTCACTCAGTTCCCTCCCGATCTGGTTCCCGACAAGGCGTTCAGGTCGGTTGATGAGGTGACGGGTCGGGCCACCTCGGCGGGGCTGTCGCAGGGGTCACCGCTGACCTCGTCGATCGTCCTCGACCAGCAGGCGCTGCCGAAGGGCAGCCGTGATCTGCTCATGCCGATCCGCTTGGCCGATGATGCCTCGGCGGCGCTTCTCCAACCGGGGCAGAAGATCCGTCTCTTCTCATCCCTCCCAGACGGAGGGTCTGAAGTCGTGGTCGAAAAGGTGACGATCGCCCGCCTTGTCGACAAACCCGAAGGAATAGCTGCGGAGTCAGGACAACTTGTATCCGTGATCCTCTCCGCTGCGGATGCCGAGCATGTCGCCGAGTTCGCCGGACTTCCGATCAGCTTTGCGATCCTCCCTCAATAACCTCTCTGCCAACGGCGGGCGATCAGACCAGCTGAACGGCTGTGGGCGGAGATTCGTGCGCTCACAGAGCCTGCTTTCTACATTGCTTTTCGGCACTGCGGATCATCAATACCATGGTCAGACTCGCAGAACATTTCTGCTGACAATGTGTTACCCATGTGTACTATTGGAACGTAATTGAACAATTCGATAACAGCATTTCAGTGAACACACACCGAAAGGGTCTCTAATGCTTAAGGGATTCAGAGACTTCATTCTCCAGGGGAATGTCGTCGAACTGGCAACAGCGGTCATCATCGGCGGCGCATTCACCGCCATCGTCACCGCCTTCTCCGACAAGATCATCAACCCGCTCATCGCCGCCGTCGGTGGCGCTGAGGGCCCGGCCCTGCAGATCCCGCTCAAGGAAGGTGTCCCTGAGGCAACTCTTGATATCGGTGCAGTCATCACTGCGGCCATCAACTTCCTCATCGTTGCCGCCATCGTCTACTTCATCATCATCGTGCCGATGAACAAGCTCAATGAGCTGCGCAAGCGCGGAGCTCCCGAGGAAGAAGTTCCTCCGACCACCGAGGATCTGCTCGGCGACATCCGCGAAATCCTGCGCAACCAGACCGCTTCGGTTGCTGGTCCTGCTCAGGGTCCCGCTACCGACGGACCGGTCGATCCGAATCAGCCTCCGCGGCACTGATCTTCAGCCGATCGCACAGAAGGCCCGCTCTCATCTGAGAGCGGGCCTTCTTCGTATCTCGAGCCCGTCGAGCGCTGGGAACAGCTGGATCAGCAGCTGCAACAAGATATGTCGGATTCTCGAACCGGGGCGGGTCCTATGACCAGTGCGGGGGTTTCTGCGAATGGTAGTAGTCTTCGCTGAAGCCACCGCCACCGGTCTCGGCTTCATTGCGCAGAGTGGCGCGGTATCGACGTTTCGCCGCTTCGATCCGGGCTTTCCGAGCCTCCTCGGACTCGGACTCGTCGGCGCCTTGCGCCGGTCCGTCTGGATCAGTGCCAGGCTCGCCAGTGCTGGGCTTGTCGACGCCGGCCCCTCCCTCGTCAGGTCCGACCGCCTCACGGTCCTGGTCGGCATCCTCGGCGTCGGACGGCCGCTCAGGCATCGTCGTTCTTCGCCCCCGACTTCGCCGAGGCGGTCCCGCCCGACTCGGTCTCAGCCGAATCCGTGTCGACCGTAGATTCCGTCCCGGCCGAACCATTGACAGCCGAATCGGTGCCGGCCGTGGAATCCGTGCCTGCCGAACCCGCGCCAATCGAGTCCTCACCGACCGAAACGGCGGTGCCCGAGTCCTCACCGACCGCGTCGGCGCCGGCGGAGTCGTCGTCCGCCTCGGCGACCTGATCGTTGCTTGCGGTCTGGACGAGGCCGGCGGACCGGAGCTCATCGGCGCGGATCTTGCCGGTGTCGAAGGTCGGAAGGATGTCATCTTCGACGGGCCCGGCGGAGTTAGACCGTGGGATGAACACCTCGGAGCCCGTGACCTTCTTCGCCTGTGCATGGCGTTCGCGGTAGCGGTCCACCGCGGCCTGCAATTGGGAATCGCCGCGGCTCGAGTTGCCCTTCTGCGCCAACGCGGTGCGCAGCAGATCCTTGATCTCACCGTCGCCGCGCACCACCGCATCCGACTGGATCCAGTCGATCATCTGGTCGAGGCCTTCGGCAGAGTACTTGTGCATCGGCAGACCGGGCACGAGCTTCGGGCGGCTGCCGGTGCGGCCGACGACCACGGAGGCGGCACGCGCCGCGTTGAGCACGGCCTGCGGGCTCATCGTCTCCACGGTGGCGCGCCAGGCTTCGAAGATCTTCTCGGTCTCGGTCTGCGGGTCGACGAACGCATCGGTCGACCACACGCGCATGAACTTCCAGCCTCGGCGGCTCAGCTGTTCGGGCAGCACCCGGTCCCGCTGGCGCAGGCTGCGCATCGACGCGTATTCGGGTCCGTCACCGGCGACGGCGATGATCATTCCGTGCTCGTCTTCGGTGGAGTTCGCCACGGCCAGGTCGATGCCGTTGTAGTGTTCGTGAGCGACGACGCCGAGCTGCAGCAGCCGGTCGGCGATGTCATTGAACAGCGGATCGTAGATCTCGCCGTGCGGTCCGGGCTGGTGGACGCCGCCGGTCGCGACCTCCTCGAGCAGCTGCGGGAGCATGACCGCTCCCCCGTTGAGTTTGCTGCGGTCGAAGTCCTCGGCCTCGATGCTCGAGACCAGGGTCAGCCGCTTCCTGGCCCGCGTCATCGTGGCCGCGAGGATGCGACGACCATCCGGCCCGGACAGCGGACCGAAGTCGTGGATGACGCGACCGTGGACGGTGCGGCCATAGCCGAGGGTGAAGATCACGGCATCGCGCGACATGCCCTGGACGCGTTCGGCGTCGGTGACGACGAATGGTTCCTTCGACGAATCGTTGAAGAACGCCGCCACATACGGCAGATCCTTCATCGCCCGCGAGATCGCCGTCGCCACTCGCTGCGCATGATGCGGGGTAAGCGCGACGACGGCCAATGACTCCCGCGACCGATTCCGCGCGTGCTTGAGCACCAGATCGACGACGCGTTTGACCTCGGCGTCGGGGCTCTCGACCCGACCGGTCCCGATGTCCGTGGGGCCCCTGCCGTCGGCGACATAGGAGAATTCGAGGCCGCTGCCCTCACCCGTGTGGGCGGTCGGCAGCGTCGAGATCGTCGAATCGTAGAAGTGCCGGTTGGCCAGGTCGATGAGCCCGACCGGGGACAGCCGGTAGGAATTCGACAGCCGCATCCGCGGCAGGAACTCGCCGAGGCGGTCCTGCACCGATCGCGGATGTTTCCCGTCGTCCATGCCGAAGCGATCGACGGCGATCGAGAACGGGCGCGGACCGAGCAGTCGCGAGTCGCCGAGCGAGATGACCTGCCGGGCGCGGGTGATGCCGGGAACGACATCGGCGACCGAGAGTCGTCCGGCATCGGCGATGACGACCGCGTCGAAGAGCGGCAGGGCCGAGAAGAGTTCGGGCACCGTGTACGGGCTGCCCATCCACACAGGGGCCAGAGTCGTCAGCAGTTCGGGGGCCTGAGTGGAGATCCGCTTCGTCGAGGTGTGCTTCGACAGAAGCTCCTGTTTGATCACCCCGGCGGCAATCGGGTCGGAGTCGATTCCGCGCTTCCATGCCTGCGCGTGGTTGTAACGCAGGCGGGAGGCACCGGCGGCGACGAAGGCGCGATCGTTCTCGCGGAAGCCTTCGGCGACCTGGTGGAGAGCGGCACCGTCGTGACGGCCGATCGCCGGATCTTCGCCGGCCATGGTCTGCAGCACGGAGGCCCAATAGGCGAGATCGAATTCGGGGCCGACGAGTGATTCGTCGACCTTGCGGCGACGCAGGTCGGCCATGAGGTTGCCGAGGCCCTCACCGTCGAGTTCACGCTGCAGGCGGGAGCGTTCGGGCAGTTCGGCGAGGTTCTCGGAGTCGCTGCCCATCGCTTCGGTGCGTGCCTGGAGTTCCTCGATGAGCATCGATCCGAGGTCACCGCCGTCCGGGGTGGTCTCGAGGATCGGCTTGAGCTTGGCGATGTCGGCTTCGACGCTCTGGAGGATCTCGTCGGATTCGAGGACGCCGCGCGGAATCTGCGGGCGGCCGTCGTGTCCGGCAAGGTCTGCGAGGATAACGCGCTGGGCGCGGACGTCGATGAGGGCGTCGTGGAGGTCGGTCACCTCGGCGCCGGGGCGGAGGAATTCCGCGGCTGACTTCTTCAGGCGACGGCGCTGCATCATGCCCATCTCGACTCCGACATCGGCCCGGTACTCGGGTGTGCCGGTGGCGGCGATGAGGTCGTCGAGTCGGTGGTCGTAGACGTCGGGCGCGAAATTGTCGAGTGTCTTGCGCACGCGCAGGAGCACGCGGATGGCGCGGGACCAATCGTCGATATTGCGACGCGGGTTGAGCTTCGCTTTCTGCAGCACCGGTTCGGTCGCAGAGACGAGGTCGGGGATCATCCGACCGATGCGCTCGGCCACCGTGCGTGCGGCTTCGGCTTCCTCGACGGATTTGAGGTCGGCCCCGAACCAGACGGTGTCTTCGACATCGAGGGTGAAGGCGCCGAGTCGAGCGAGTTCGCCGAGCTTGCCGCGCAGGATGTTCCGGCGGTCTTCGCTGGCGCCGAGGATGTCGTCATCGAAGCGCACCGGAGTCTGCGGGGAGTTGTCGCCGGAGGTGAGTTCGGCGAGGTGCTGCATGGTTTCGTAGACAGAGACGTCCCACGGCTTGCGCCTGCGGTGCAGGGACGAGACGTGATCGGCCAGGGTCGCGCGCTGTTCGTTGAGTTCGGTCAGCAGGCGGGAGAGGTCCGGGCGTTCGGATTTCTCTGCCGAAGCGATGAGACCGATAAGCTGCTTGCGGATGTCTTCCGAGCCGGCGCGGGTGTCGACGGCGAAGTCGGAGAGTCCCACCTCGCCGAGGCGTGCGGAGAAATCGTCGAGGGCATCGGAGGTCTGCGCAAGGAAGAGCACGCTCTTGCCGGTGTGTGCCAGGGTGGTGGCCACTGCGACGGCGACCTGGGTGGCGCCGGTTCCGGGCGGGGTGTCAACGACGACGGAGTGACCGGACACGGCGGCGTCGACGACGGCCTGCTGGTCACCGTCGACATCGATGACGAGGAATTCTTCCTGCGGCTTCCGGTCGGGAAGCGGCGTGATCGGTTCCTGGAGCGCAGCGGGAACGACGTCGTCACCGTCGGCTTCAGCCGCGGGTGCTGTCTTCTCAGACGTGGTCGCCGATCCGGCTTCGGCATCGGTCGACGTCTTCTCGCCGTCGGTGGTCGTCTCGACGGCGGACTCAGCGGCAGTGACCGGCTCTGCGGCATCGAGTGGTTCGTCGGTGATCGGCACGGTCGGCTGACCGTAGTCCTCATCGGCATCGGCATCCGCTGCATCAGCGGAACCGGCAGCTGCCTTCGACGAAGCATTCTCGGCCGCAGGCTTCTCGGACGCAGCCTTCTCACCGGTCTTCTCGCCGCTGGTTGCCGACTCATCAGCGGACTCAGCAGCATCCTCGGCGGGGTCGCCTTCTGCCGTTTCCGCAGTCTTCGTCTCAGCTCCGGACTTCGCTGCGTCCGCGGAGGTCGCTTCCGGCGCTGACCTTTCATCGCCTGCGGGTTCGGTGTCCTTGTCTGCGGATTCGGCGGCGGCGACACCGGCGACTCTCTTAGCTTCGGCACGCTTCTGCTCTGCTTCGGCTTTCTCTGCCGCTGCGATCTTCTCATCCGGGAGCACTCCCGGCTGCGGAACATAGGAAGGGCCGCCGAGCGAGGCGCGCACGTCTTCGTCGCCGGCCAACGCCCGCAGCACAGGGTGCTGGGTGGGCAGGTAGTCGGTCGAGAACGGGCTCGCGATATTCGCGAACGTCGAGATGATCAGGCGGTGATTGATCCGCAGGCCGGGTACGCTCTGCCCCAGATCGCGCAGACGGTCGAGAGCCGGACCCGGGTCGAAGCCGTGCGGGCCGCCGGTTGCGTCGACCCATTCGTCGACAGGCACGTCGAGGTCGTATTCCTCACGGAGGTGCTGGACGAGTGCCGGGTTGATCGTAATCTCGTTGTCGAGCACGATCTCGTAGTCTTCGACGCGGGATCCGCGAGGCACCAGCGTGATGTGGCGCATGACGACGGGGGCGTTGAACTTGAACTTCGAATCCTTCTCCGTCCACGAGGCGAAACCGATCGCCAGGTGGGCGGTGCGGATGCCGCGTTCATTGTCGAGCTGCTCGGCCTTCGACCGGATGGATTTCGCTCGACGGCGCGCATCGGCGAGGATGTCGTGGTCGCGGATCAGGCTGGAGAGTCGGGTGGCGCGACCGGCCAGCAGCTGTGCCAGGCCGGAGGGGTGGGCGCCGGAGAGGTCGATGCTGCCGTCACGGGAGTCCCGGAAATGCAACATGGTGTCGCGACCGCCCAGATGGGCAGCCTGCTTCTTCCACTCGGCGAAGACATCTCCGAGTTCTGGGAACTGTTCGTCTCTAACGGAATCCGACACAATTCGACCCTAACGAGAAACTGTCCATAATAGGTGCTGGCACACCGTGGAACAGTGAGGTTTCTTCTACGCTACACTGGGTGATCGTGGTTGAGGATGACCACCTGGCCCCCGTAGCTCAGGGGATAGAGCACCGCTCTCCTAAAGCGGGTGTCGGCAGTTCGAATCTGCCCGGGGGCGCCAGAACCACTTACCCGAGCAAGATCCACTTGCCGACGTCGCACCGACCCACCATCACCGAGGCGGCCGATCGATTCGATCGCGCTCGGTGATTGTCTTCCGGCCCGAAGGAATGATTCGAGCCGTGGGCCCGGGAGTCCCGGGCTCAGTCGGGGTCTAGAGCCCTGGTTCCGCCGGAGCCTCGTTCTGCTTGCGTCGACCGTGATCGCGGGCGACGCGGACGACCATCGTCGGGCACTGCGAGTACGGCAGCACCGACTGCGACGTCGAACCGAGCAGCAGACCGGCGAATCCGCCGCGTCCGCGCGAACCGATGACGAGCACTTCGGCCGTGTCAGAGGCTCTGACGAGCACCTCAGCAGGCTGACCGTCGAAGAGCGTCCAGGTGACGTCGAGGTCCGGGAACTCCTCGGCCAGGCGCTGCTTGGCGACGACGAGCTTGTCCGCTCCCTCGTTGACGAGCCGCTCGAGATCGGCGGTGCTCGGCAGCCATTCGGGCCCGATGACCGTCGTGGTGATCACGGCGACGATGTGCAGCGGTGAACCACGGCGCACGGCCAATCGGGCCGCCTTCCACAGCGCCGGGGAGTCCGCACCGAGTGAGTCGACGCCGACGACGACCTTGCCGTCGAAGCGCAGACCTTCGATCGACTCGGCATTGGGATCAGGGGTTTCGACTTCGACGCCGTCCTGTCGGATCGGCCGTGATGAGGTCGGGTGCGCGGGACGCTCGGCCTGGTTGTCCCAGCACGCGGGGACGACGACCGTCGGGCATGCGGAGTGCGCCGGCAGAGCACTCGACACCGTTCCGAGGAGGCGACCGGCGAAGCCGCCGCGACCGCGGGATCCGACGACGGTGAGGCTGCCGGACTTCGATTCGTCGATGAGCACGCCGGCGGCGTCACCGATTTCGATGACGGCTTCGACGGGGACTCCGGCCGCTTTGACCTCGGCAGCTGCTTCCTTGAGCGTGTTCGTCACGGCCGCGCGGATCGAGCTGTCGTCGATCGGCACATAGGACACGTCGATGGCGGCGGCTGCCACGCTCGGGATCGTGTAGGCGCCGACCAGGCGGATCGGACGGTCCAGGGAGCGCGCTTCTTGGATTGCCCAGGCCAGGGCGTTGCGGCTCGGCGGCGAACCGTCGATTCCGACGATGACGGCTTCGGCCTCACCGGCCGGGGCCGGGTCGGCGTTCTGGGGGCGATCCTGCTCACTCATGGCAAGCTCCTCGGGTCGAAGCGAACTTCTGTTTCGTCCACCCTAAATCACATTGCCGGTGAGAACTTCACCTATGTCACATCGTTATCCGAATTGCACCAACATTCGGACAACACCGTCCCCTATCTGGGACGATGCCGAATCTCGGCCGTGGAAACCGGAGTCCGGAACCGCCTCGGCGATCAGGCGGCGCTGGAGTATTCGAGGAACGGGCGCCACTTCTCGACGGGCTTGTCGATCCCGCGCATCCACAGTTGTCCCAGACGGGGCTCCTGCGGGAGGAAGCTGAGCTTCCATCCGATCTCGCTGAGGGTGCGGCTGCCTTTGCGGTTGTTGCATTCGCGGCAGCAGGCGACGAGGTTCTCCCAGGTGTTCGCTCCCCCGCGAGAGCGTGGGACGACGTGGTCGACGGTGTACGCCGGCTTGGAGCAGTAGGCGCAGCGGTGTCCGTCCCGGCGCAGGACTCCCCGACGGGAGAGCGAGACGCGGCGGTTGCTCGGCGGGCGCACATAGCGGGTGAGCAGGATGACGGAGGGCTGATCGAGACTCATGTGCTCGGATCTCACCGGAATGTCCTCTGCGGCCAGGACTGTCGCCTTCCCGGTCAGCACGAGCACCACGGCCCGTGTGAACGGAACGACCGACAGCGGTTCGTAACCGGCGTTCAGCACGAGAGTCTTCATATCTCGCCCCTCATCTTCTTCTCTTCTGGGCCGAAACCGGCTGCCCCGGCCCCAGGGAACACAAAAGGCGCCGTGCTCATGGGCACGACGCCTGGGAAAGAGGGCACGGAGACAGATATGTGCTCCGCACCACAGACTGGAGCGGCTATTCGAATTATTCGACTATGCCCCATCTGCTTCCCTTCGAATCAGAGGTCGACGCCACCTGGCGCCAACCGTTCATGGAACTCAATCTTCTCCAGAGTAACGCCGCGCGCGCCCGTGACCCAATTCATACGGCTCGCGTCATGGAAACTTCGGCTTGCGTTCACCGAACCGGGAGTTCAGCGCACTCACCGGAGCGGGCACAAGCGGGCGGGTGCACGGGTGGTCGCAGGCGGGCCGACACAGGCAGGCGGGCGCACGGGCGGTCGGCCCGCCTCGGCGAGGTTGTCGGGCGAATGGAGCACATGAACTGCTTCGAAATTCATATGTGGTGATCTCGATCAGTACGTACGAATTTCGAACTAGCGAAGGCTGACACACCGCCGGTGCGCGGGCTCAACTTTCCGGGCATACGAAAAGCTCCCCGTGCGACTCGAGGACCGTCGAGTCGTGCGGGGAGCTTTTCGGTGAAGAAGATCAGAGAACGCGGATGAAGGTGACGTCGCCCATCCAGCTGTAGCTGCGCTTCGAGGTTCCGGATCCGGGCGATCCGGCGTCGTACATCTGTCCGCCACCGGCGTAGATGCCGATGTGGCCGGGGTGCCAGACGAGGTCACCGGGCTTGGCTTCGGACTGCGAGACGACCTGGCCTGCGGCCTTCTGAGCACCGGAGGTGCGGGGCAGGCTCACGCCGACATGGTCGTAGACCCACGAGGTGTAGCCGGAGCAGTCCCAGCCGCTCTGACTGGTGCCGCCGTAGACGTAGGGAGTGCCGACGCCCTTGGCTGCCCAGGCGAGGACCTGCTCGGCCTTGGATCCGTCGATGGATCCCGAGTCCTTGGAGTCGGACTCACCCGAGTCGGACGATCCGCTGTTGGCGGTGTCATCGGAGGTTCCGGCCGGCTCGTCGGAGTCAGCGGAGGAGGTTTCGGCCGGCTCAGGCCTGGGCTCGGGCTTCGGAGCAGCCTCAGCAGTGATGGTCTGGTTCTCGACGCTGAAGGAGTCGGACTTCTTGTCGTCCTTCTTGCTGTTCGAGTCGTCGCCGATGGTGACGGTCTGGTTCTCGAAGTCGACCTTCTGGGTGGTCTCGGCTTCTGCGGAGACCTTGCTCTGGTCGTCGGCTCCCTGGCCGGCAGCCGGCATCACCGCGGCGGTCAGCAGACCACCGCTGGCAGCCACAACTGCTGCACGACGGCCGAAGACGCCCGAGTTGGCGTTCAGAAGTTCAGTGAGTTCGGTCAGTGGAGTCTTGACCTTGGCATCGGCGGCGCGGCGGCCATGCTGCTTAGTTGCCACGTTTTCCCTCTCGTTCCTATTGGCAACTCTGTGCCAACCGCCGCTATCGGTCCTTGGTATCTCACAGCGAGCGCGGCGCTCGGATCTCGTTGTGAAGTCGTCTTTTCGTGAACGACCTCAATAACTGTAACCAATCGGTGACTGATTGTCACGTTTTTTGTCACAACCACCGGAGGGAAACCGTGATGTTTTCCATAAAGACCCAGGTCAGAGGCTCAGAATGGCTTGAAATCTTCGTAACATTTTCTCGTTATACGACGTGACCCAGGGGGTGGGCAGCCACTCCCCGGGTCAGAGATCACAGCGATTTGTAACGAATCGGGGTTCAGGCACCCGCTCTTTCGTTACCGCTACTCGGCCTTGCCGTTACCAAGCCATAGCCCCGCCGTTATCGAGCCACAGCCGGTTCGTTACTGGGCGGAGACTCTTCGTCGTGACCGGGCGGAGACTTCTGCGTGTCTCAGGCTCGATAAGCGAAGACGTGCGAGGCGGTCTCGATCGGCAGATCGAGCACGTCCTGTGCGCCGGGCACCTGCACGGTGATGTATTCGCCGTTGCGCGAGATCTCGACGTCGCTGCCCGGCAGGACGCCGGCGACCTGGAACTGCTGAAGCAGATGGATATCGACCTGCAGCGGTTCGGCCAGCCAGGCGATCGTCAGCTTCTTCGCGCCGTCCCGGCCGACTGCCGTGGCGAGGTCGATGACGTCGGCGGTCTTCGAGGCTTCGCCGCCGATGACGTCGAGTCCGGGGATCGGGTTGCCGTAGGGCCCGGTGGAGGTTTCGGAGAGCAGCGTCACGAGCTTGCGTTCGACCTGCTCGCTCATCACGTGCTCCCAGCGGCAGGCCTCGTCGTGGACGAGTTCCCATTCGAGTCCGACGACATCGGAGAGGAGACGCTCGGCGAGACGATGCTTGCGCATCACGTCGGTGGCGATCCGTCGGCCCTCCGGAGTGAGCTCGAGATGGCGGTCGTTTCCGACGTGGAGCAGTCCGTCGCGCTCCATCCGCGCCACCGTCTGTGACACGGTGGGGCCGGAGTGATCCAGGCGTTCGGCGATGCGGGCACGCAATGGCACGATCGACTGTTCCTCGAGCTCGATGATCGATTTGAGGTACATCTCGGTTGTATCAATGAGGTCGTTCACTTCTGACCAGCCACTCCACTCTTCGTCTTCAGGTCGTTTCGACCGTTACAGGCGTTGTCACCATTTCGGGTCGTTCCGACCCTGCCCCGCCCCGCACAGGCGAACCCGTTCGCGGCCGTTGCGATCTGCCCCAATCCTATCGTGCGTTCAGCAATTCCCGTGATTCGAGGATTCGCCCCGTCCCGGAGGAGACCTCGGTCAGCGCCCGACGGCTCGACCGGGGTGTGCATCTGCCCGCTCGGGAGGAATTCGCACCGCCCGGCTCAGCCCGCGTTCGTGTAGGTCGTCTTGTGCACTGTGAAGAACTCGCGTGCCGCCCGAGCCTGTTCGCGGGGACCATAGCTCGACCCTTTCCGTCCGCCGAAGGACACGTGATAGTCCACTCCTGCCGTCGGAGCATTGACCATGACCATCCCGGAATCGGCGTAACGCTTGAAGTGGGCCGAATATTTCAGGGAGGTCGTGAAGATGCCCGCGGACAGTCCGAACTCGGTGTCATTGGCCACGGCCAACGCTTCGTCGTAGTCGGCAACCTCGATCACCGAGGCGACCGGCCCGAAGACCTCTTCGACGTTGATCGTGTCGCCCGGCTTCGTGCCCGTGACGAGCGCGGGGGCGAGGAAATACCCCTCCGTGTCCGAATCGATGAGCTCACCGCCGGTGACCTCCCCGCCTTCGGTTCGGGCCTTGGCGATGTAAACGAGGTCCTGGTCAAGCTGAGCCTGAGAGACCACGGGTCCGATGGCGACGCCCTCGGCGCGGGCGTCTCCGACGGTCAGCGCCGCCATCTTCTCCTTGAGCAGCGCGACGAATTCGTCGTGCACATCGGAGGTGACGATGAGGCGGGAGGACGCGGTGCAGCGCTGACCGGTGGAGAAGAAGGCTCCGTTGATCGCGGCCTCGGCGGCCGCTTCGAGGTCGGCGTCGCCGAGCACGACGAGCGGATTCTTCCCGCCCATCTCGCACTGCACCCTGATCTGGTGGGCCGCAGCCGATGCGATGACGGACCGTCCGACGGCGACGGATCCGGTGAAGGTCACGGCGTCGACCTTCGCCGAGGTGGTCAGTGCGTCCCCGACCACGGAGCCCGGCCCCATGACGAGGTTGAGGACCCCATCGGGCAGTCCCGCCTCGGCGAGGATATCGACCAGTGCGTACGCACTGGCGGGGACGAGTTCGGCAGGTTTGAACACGATCGTGTTGCCGAAGGCCAGAGCCGGGGCGATCTTCCAGGCCGGGATGGCGATCGGGAAGTTCCACGGGGTGATGATGCCGATGACGCCGATGGGCTCGTGCGTCATCTCGGCAATGAGTCCGGGGCGGACCGAGTCCACGACCTCACCGGTGTTGCGGATGGTCTCGCCGGCGAAGAACTTGAAGATCTGGGAGGCGCGCAGCACCTCGCCCTTGGCTTCGGCGAGCTGTTTGCCCTCTTCCCGGGCGAGCAGATCGCGAGCTCATCGGCGCGTTCGGCGATGAGGCTGCCGGCCTTGTCGAGGATCGCGAATCGCTGCTGTGAGCCGAGGTCCGCCCAGGCGGGGGCGGCAGCGCGGGCGGCAGCGATCGCCGAGGCGACCGTGGCGGCATCCGCGCGGGCGTACCGGCCGATCACATCGGACGGGTCGGACGGGTTCGTATTCGTCGACCGGTCGTCGCTGGGCACCCGTGAGCCGCCGATGAAGTTGTCGAAGACGGCGTCGGGTCCGAACTGTGTAGTGGGGGCTGACATATAGGTGCTCCTTTGCATCGTGTGCGCTGCGGCGAAGAGGTCAGAACTTAAGGGTAGAGGCGGACGACCTCCCAGGCAGAGGCATCGTCGAGGTCGGCCGTTTCGTGGCTGCCGTCGGCGCGGCGGAAAACCCAGCGGTCGTGGAACCGGTTCTGCTGGCCCTGCCAGAATTCGATCTCGAAGACGCGCACGCGGAACCCGCCCCAATGATCGGGCCGCGGCACGTCCCGGCCCTCGAATTCGGCGGCTGCGGCATCGTATTCGCTCTGCATCTGCTCCCGGCTGGTCACCGGTTGGGATTGCTTGGACACGGTCGCCCCGATCTGCGATCCACGGGGGCGCACGGCGAAGTACGCGTCCGAGTCCTCGGGGGCGGCCGCCTCGGCGAGGCCGCGGATGCGGACCTGTCGTTCCATGTCCTGCCAGGGGAAGTTCACGGCGATGCGGGGGTCGGCCTGCAGCTGGCGGCCCTTCGCGGAGTCGTAGTCGGTGAAGAAGAGGAGTCCGCGTTCGTCGAGGCCTTTGAGCAGGACGATCCGCGAGCTCGGGCCCCACTCGTCCAGGGTCGAGACGGTCATCGCATTCGGTTCGCGGACATGGTCGGCCGCCTCGTCGTACCACTGGCGCAGCAGGTCCAGGGGTGCGGTGTCCGGATGTTCGAAGACGGCAGAATCATAGGACTTCCGGGTCTGCGGGAGGCGATCGACGGGCTCACTCATGCCTTCACTCTACGACGCGGCACGGACACGAGTCAGCCGGGTCCTGCCTCGGCGGGTGCGGTCGAGGCGGGGATCGTCGAGACGGCACGTCCGTCACATGACGGACCGGTCCCGTGCGCCGGTGGGGCCCGCCGTAGAATATCGAGCGTGACTGCGACGAATATTGAGATCCCGAACGACCTTCTGCCCGCCGACGGACGCTTCGGCTCCGGCCCGGCCCGCATCCGCCCCGCCCAGATCGAGGCGCTGACCTCGGCCGCGACCGAGGTGCTCGGCACCAGCCACCGCCAGGCGCCGGTGAAGAACCTCGTCGGCCGCATCCGCTCCGGACTGACCGAGCTGTTCAGCCTGCCCGAGGGCTACGAAGTGGTGCTCGGCAACGGCGGGTCCACCGTGTTCTGGGACGTCGCGGCCTTCGGCCTCGTCCGCGAGCGGGCCGCGCACGCGACCTTCGGCGAGTTCGGCCAGAAGTTCGCGAAGGCCACCGACACTGCCCCGCATCTGGCTTCCTCCCTTATCCTCAATGCCGAACCGGGCACGGCTGCGATCCCCACTCCGGAGGCCCTGGCTGCCGCTGGTCTCGTCTCCTCCCCCGCCGGGGCGACCACCGGCGCTTCCGCCGCCGACGTCTTCGCATGGCCCCACAATGAGACGTCGACCGGCGTCGCCACCCAGATCACACGTCCGGCCGGGATCGCCGAGGATGCCCTCGTTGTCATCGACGCTACCTCCGGTGCCGGCGGGCTGGCTGTCGACATCGCCGAGACCGACGTCTACTACTTCGCCCCGCAGAAGAACATGGGCTCCGACGGCGGCCTGTGGGTGGCGATTATGTCGCCGCGCGCGATCGCCCGCGCGCAGGAGATCAAGGACTCCGGGCGCTGGATCCCGACCTCGCTCGATCTGGTCACCGCGATCGAGAACTCGGCCAAGGACCAGACCTACAACACCCCGGCCGTGGCGACCCTGCTGCTGCTCGCCGAACAGATCGAGTGGATCAACGGCAACGGCGGCCTGTCGTGGGCGGCCGAGCGGACCGCGGAGTCCTCCGGGCTCGTCTACGACTGGGCTGAATCCGCCGAGGCGGCCCACCCCTATGTCGCCGAGCCGGCCGACCGCTCATCGGTCGTCGCCACCGTCGACTTCGATGAGTCGGTCGACGCAGCGGCCGTGGCCAAGGTGCTGCGAGCCAATGGCGTCGTCGACGTCGAGCCCTACCGCAAGCTCGGCCGCAATCAGCTGCGCATCGCGACCTTCGTCTCCGTCGACCCCGACGATGTGCGGGCCCTGCTGGCCTGCATCGACTTCGTCATCGACGCACTCAAGTAACGCGACCGACATGCCTGCACACACCGTCGACAGCTCCGCCCGCGTCGGCATCATCGGCAGCGGAATCGCCGGGGCCAGTGTTGCCTTCGGCCTCGCCTCCCGCGGGGTCGACGTCACCATCGTCGACGATGCCATGGCCGGGCAGGCGACAGCTGCCAGCGCGGGGATCATCGCACCGTGGGTGTCGACGAGCACCGGTGCCTACTACGAGACGTACGCGGCGGGAGGGAACTTCTATCCGGCGTTCCTCGAGGCGCTGCGTACGCTCGGCATCCCCGACCTCGGCTATCGCAGGTCCGGTGCCCTCGTCGTCAACAAAGACCCGGGGCCCCTCGCCGAGGCGGCTGCGACCATCCGTTCTCGTGTCGCGCCCGCGGGGACCGTCGCGGGCGAGGTCCATGACCTCGATGCTGCGGAGCTTCGCGAGATCTTTCCGCCGATCGCTCCGGACATGACCGGACTCCTCATCACCGGAGGCGGCCGTGTCGACGGGCGGGTTCTGCGCGATGCGATCCTCACCGGAGCGCGCCTGCATGGCGCCAGAACGGTCGCAGATTCTGCACAGGATGTCACCGCATCGAGCGCGGGCACATGGTCGGTACGCACCACCTCGGCGACGGAGGACTTCGACGCCCTCGTCATCGCAGGTGGGGCGCGGAGTGCCGAGCTCCTCGGACGACTCGGCCACGCTGTGGGGATCGTCCCTCAACGTGGTCAGCTGCTCCATCTGGAGCTGCGCGGAGTCAACACATCGCCGTGGCCGACGATTCACCCTCTCGACCATCACTACATCACACCCTTCGACGGAGGCCGCATCGTCGCAGGCGCCACCAGGGAGGACGGGGTCGGCTTCGACGTCCGCGCCACTGCCGCCGGAACGCAGCAGGTCCTCGACGACGCGCTGCGGATCGCCCCGGGCCTCGCACAGGCTACCGTTCTCGAGACCCGCGTCGGAGTGCGCCCCATGTCGACGCGCGAGGGGGCACTGCCGTACGCGGGTGCGGTGCAGGGCGCGGACGGACTGTGGCTGGCTTCGGGATTCGGCGCCGGCGGACTCACGATGGGCCCACTCATCGGCGATGGTGTGGCCAGACTGATCCTCGGCGAAGAAGCACCGGAGATCGCCCACCTGGCTCCGTGAGCGGTGCTCTGCCGGTGATCGTGAAGGGTCCCAGCTGCCCTCAGCCGAAGAAGTGGATAAGCACGCCGATGCCGAAGGTGATGGCGGCGAGCATGGCGAGGATGAACTCGATGGCAGCGCCGAGGCCGATCGCCTTGATCGATTCCCAGCTGGAGTTCCACGCCGTCTTCCCGTCCTTGAGGCGGGCATACTCGGCAAGGTAGAGGCCGCCGACGAAGCCGATGGGCAGGCCGAGCACGGGGATGACGAAGAAGCCGATGATGGCGAGCACCCCGCCCAGCAGCACCGAGGAGTTCGGCACCTGCATGGATTTCAGCTTGCGACCGGTGAGCACGAGTGAGGCGCTCATTCCGGCCGCGACGAACACGGCGACGATGGCGAAGATGATCCACGCGGCCGGTCCGCCGATGATGATCGCCCAGATGAGCACCGCGATGGCGATGAGAATCGACCCGGGCAGCACCGGCACGATGATGCCCAGGCAGCCGACGAGGATCGCCAGGCCCACGAGCGCCGAGGTGATGATGTCAGTTGTCACAGTCCGTCCGTTTCCTTTGGGCGACCCTCGAATCCCTCGCCGAGGCGTCGACCGAAATTCTATGACACGAACCTCCGGGCCCGCCCAGTGCGGACCCGTTCCGAGCACCGCCGTCCACACAGACCTGACCCTGCCGAACGCCTCCCAGCGGACAAGCTGCCCGCCAGGCCTCGTCAGTGCCCGGTGCCGCCCGGTGGTCGGCCCTGATAGCTCATGTGCAGACGGATCCGCGACTTCGGATCCCGGTGGAGGCGCAGATCCTTGGCCGTGATCATCCACAGCAGCCCCACCGCGAAGGCGATGATCCCCGAGGCGGCTCCGACGCCCAGCGCCATCCGCGGTCCGAAGGCATCGGCGACCCATCCGGCCAGAGGTGCCCCGATCGGGTGCCGCCCATGACGACGGCCGCGTAGATCGCCATCACCCGGCCACGGTAGTTCGGGGCCGTGGTCGTCTGCACATAGGCGTTCGCCGAGGTCATCATCGTCAGTGAAGCGAAGCCGACGAACATCAGCGAGGCGGCGAAGAGATAGTAGTTCGGCATCAGCGATGCCACTCCGACGGCCACGCCGAATCCGCCGGCGGCTCCGAAGATGAACCGCAGCCGGGGCTTCTCCCGCCTGGCCGAGGCGAGCGCGCCGGTCACGGACCCGATGGCCATGACGGAGTTGAGCAGGCCGAAGCCGCTGGCGTCCTTGCCGAACTCGATCTTCGCCATCGTCGCCGTGTAGATGTTGAAGTTGAATCCGAAGGTCGCAACGATGAAGAGCACGACGAGTACGACCGTGATGTCCGGGCGCCTGCGCAGGTATCTGAGTCCTCCGAGGACTCCGCCCGTGCCGCGCCGTCCAGAGGGATGCAGCTGCGACTTGTCGAGGCGGATGAGCACCGTGAGCGTCGCCGCGAAGCCGAGGCCGCTGATGAGGAACACGGGACCGGGGCCGATGACCGCGGTGAGCACACCGGCGACGGCCGGGCCGATCATGCGGGCGCCGTTGAAGGACGCCGAGTTGAGGCTGACGGCGTTCGGCAGCAGCTTCTCGCCGACGAGTTCGGAGACGAAGGCCTGCCGGGCCGGGTTGTCCAGGGTGGTGAGCATCCCGAGCGTGAACGCGAGCACGTAGACGTGCCAGAGGACGATGACGTCGGTGATGGTGAGGACGAAGAGGACGAGTCCGATGAATCCCAGCAGCGCCTGAGTGACCATGAGCAGTCGTCGTTTGTCGAACTTGTCGACGAGGTTGCCCGCGAACGGGAACATGATCAGCTGCGGTCCCAGCTGCAGAGCCATGGTGAGGCCCAACGCCGAAGCGTTGTTGTCCGTGAGCATGGTCAGGACGATCCAGTCCTGCGCCGTGCGCTGCATCCATGTCCCGGTGTTGGAGATCAGGGCACCGGCGAACCAGTGCCGGTAGTTCGGCTCCGACAGCGACCGGAACATCTGGGACATCGAGTGTGTCAGCCCTCCTGGAACTCGAGTTCGCCGGAGTAGTCGTCGACGACGGCTTCAGCGGGCTCGTGATCGGGCTTGCGCACGTCCGTCTCCGAGTGTGCTCCGCAGCCGGATTGGAGTCCGACCACGCGACCGTCGAACGGTGACCACGCATTGGCGCAGACACCGAACTTCTGTCGCAGCGATCCGGCGATCGGCATGAGGTAGCCGCAGCTGCCGCAGTTCGCCGATGCCCGGGAGGCGAATTCGCCGTCGGGTCCGGCGTCCGAATCGGCCCAGCGGCTGGCCGCGGCGCTCAGCCCGTCGGAGG
This sequence comes from Brevibacterium sp. LAARM3_SD1, assembly GCF_057364765.1. Taxonomy (NCBI): domain Bacteria; kingdom Bacillati; phylum Actinomycetota; class Actinomycetes; order Micrococcales; family Brevibacteriaceae; genus Brevibacterium; species Brevibacterium sp. LAARM3_SD1. The sequence goes on from NZ_JBNFOL010000003.1 coordinate 196,638, forward strand.
AGAGCACGCGTTCACGACCGACACCGAACTCGAAGTTCGCGATCTGGTCGACGTTCTCAGCCGAGTTGTCCTCGGTCTGCTGGAAGCCCGGCTGCAGGTTCGGGTCCTGGTCGAGCTTCGGCAGGGTGTCACGCGGACCCATGTCACCGGGTTCGAGTCGTTCCTCCCACGGCACCCATTCGGGGGCGACGAGGGCGTCGGGTCCGGGCAGCAGCGCGGTTTCGCAGACCGTGACCTTCTTCGCGCGCGGGGCGCGGGCGAGCACGGCCACCCACCGCCAACCGCGGTAGGTCGGGTCGGTGCACACGAAGTAGTGGGTGACCAGGCGGGTCGCCTCGGCCACCGTTCCCAGGTGTTCGCCGACGACGGCAGTGCCGGCCACCTCGGTGATGGCGGTGCGGGCGATGTCGATCGCCGCCGCCAGCTGGGTGTCGAGGACGACCTTCTCCGTGCTCGACCGGCCACGGCCGGTCTTCGATTCCTTCGCCGAGGCGGTCGTGCCGGAATCCCCAGCGACCGCACGTGCAGCGGCGGTCGTTTCACCCGCGGCGGCGGGCGCGTCAACGCCCGGGGTCGCCTCGGTGGTCTGTTCGGCGTCGTTCTCGGCGGGCGCGGCGGTCTGCCGGGCCAGCCAATCACTGAACAGTGATGACATCAGGACTCCAAATCGTCGGCAATCGCCCGCAGCAGGCTGGCGACCTTGTTCCCATGGGTGGGGTCCGGATAACGGCCGTGCTGCAGTCCGTTGTTGAGGTCATCCAATACTTTGATGACATCTTCAACCATAACTGCCATGTCCACGGCCGGACGTCGGCGGGCCTTGGCAACCTTGGCCGGAGTGTTCAGGGGGCGGGCCTTGAGCACCTGCGCTCCGCGGCGGGAATCGACGACATCGTATTCGAGTCGGGTGCCCTTGGTGACTTCGAGTCCTTCGGGCAGCACGGAGGAATGGAGGAAGGCCTGTGAGCCGTCCTCGGCGATGACGAAGCCGAAGCCCTTGTCGGCATCGAACCATTTCACGCGTCCGGTGGGCATGATGTCCTTTCTGTCTGGTCGTACCCGCGGTGGCGGGCTGATCGTACGGTGCCCGCTGCTGCGGGCGGTATTGTGCGTGGGGCCGAGCGCCGTCGTGGTCGCGCGGCCATGTAATCCTGGATCTCGTTCATCCGGGTAGGTCGTGAACACCGTGGGGGTGAACTCACTATCGGCGGCGGGAGATCACGGGCACGTGCGCGCTGGGGTGGTCGGCCGCCTCGGCGAGGTGGGGATCCGCACGGCCTTGATCACGTTGTGCGGTAGTGGCTCATGCCCGTCCCCGAACCTGCGAAGGTGAGGCATGAGTGGTGGTTTCAGCGGTGGCCCACCCCGGTCTGTCTGCGTCGGATGGCGGCTCGGATCATGGCCACGCAGGCGAGGATGACGGCAATGGGAACGAGGATCATGGGCAGGTAGGTCAGCAGCGGACTGGGCGTCAGTCCCATCCAGGCCTGGCCGAGGACGCCGATGAGGCCGAGCGCCCCGATGGCTGCGGCGGCAACCGCGGCGACGACGATGGTCGTGTCGACTCGAGTGGCTGACAATGCGCGTCCTTCCGACTGATCTCTGATCCTATTCTGCCCCTCCATTGTACCCCTCGCGATAGACTGATCTGCGATGTCAATGACCTTCAGCCAGTGGCTGTCCCACAGTGCAGATGCCGACTTCGAGTCCTTCATCCGGACCCGACGCGACCTCCTCCAACCCGAGTCCCCGACGATGGCGGCCCTGGCCGCGGCCGCGTCCTCACGCATCGGGGTCTCACGCGGCATCGAAGCCCTCGATGCGCAGACGCTCGAGGTCTTCATCTCCTTGGCCAAGGCGGCCCGGACGACGCCGGAGATCGAGATCACGGGCAATCCGCACATCGACCCCTCCCTCGCCGAGGCGGCACTCCCCCGCCTGCGCGACCTCGGCCTGGCATGGCCGGCCGGTGGGTCTGCGGGGTCTGGTGGGGCTGCTGGGTCTGCTGGGGCCGCGGTTGGGGGCGTGTGGAAGATCCAGTCGGAAGCCATCACCCTGCTGCCGACTTCTGCGGCCGAATCCTCCCGGGCCTACCCGTGGCAGATCGATGGGTCCGCAATCGATTCGTCCACGGCCACGATCGGCCAGCCGCTCATCCACAACAGCGAACAGGCCGCCGTGGCCGAGGTCATCTCGTCCCTGCGCGGACTCGTCGATGAACTCGCCGCCTCCCCGATCTCCCGGCTGACCAGCGGCGGCATCTCGAAACGGGATGTCTCCCGACTCGCCCGCAGCCTCGAGCTCAATCTCGAGCAGACGATCACACTGCTTCTGGCGGCGAAGTCGCTGCACCTCATCGGGGTCCTCGACGATGCCCTCGACCCGCAATGGACGGCCGCCGATGACGCCGATTCCGCCCTCGCCGGCGACCGTGCCGAACTGTGGGCCGCACTTGTCGGGGCCTGGCTGCGCGAACTGCTCGATGTCACTCAGCTGGCGGCAGGCGCGAGCGAGAACGAACGCCTCACCGTGCTCGCCGCCCCGAAGAAGTCCCTGTTCAAGGGGTACGGGCTGTCGGTGCCGGCAATGCCGCTGCTACGCTTCGCCGTGCTCTCGGTGCTCCACGACATCGGTCTGGGATCGGCACGGTCGGCCGGATGGATCCACGCCGAGGTGCTCCGACGCCACCCGCTGCTGCCGGCACACGAGTTCGCGATGACCGAAGCCGTTCTCCACACCTGCGTCACCTTCGGCCTGGCGACGACACCGCTGCAGCAGCCGGATCATTTCGGGCCGAGCCGGTTCGGCTTCCGCCTGGCCGCGGGACTGGATCGGGCGATGGCCGAGCACGCCGAGCAGGACCCCTCGATCCTGCCCCTGGGTGTGTCAGTCGAAGCCCTGACCGTGCCCGGGGACGTCATCGCCGCGGTCACCGAGGGGCTCGGCGCCGAGGTCGACACCGTGCTCATCCAGTCCGATCTCACCGCCGTGGCCACCGGCCCGATCGAACCGCGGGTCCACCAAATTCTGCGCAAGTATGCGGTCGTCGAGGCTCGTGGTCAGGGCACCGTCTATCGCATCGACGCAGAGACCATCGAGGACACGATGCAGGCCGGTCTCACTCCGGAGGAGGCCTTGGCCGAGCTCGCCGAGATCAGTGCCGAAGAGCTGCCGTCGACGCTGGAGTTCCTCGTGCAGAACACGGCGTCGAAGCTGCGCCGGGTGCGGGTGGCAGGGGCTCGGGCAGTGCTCATCGTCGACGATCCGGTCGACCTCGATGTCATTCTCTCCGATCAGGCGATGATGCCGGCCGGACTCGAACGCCTGGCCCCGACGGTCGCGATCGCCCAACTCGGACCGGAGCGGACGATGCATCTGCTCGAAGCCGGGGATCATCATGCTCTGCTGCATTCGGCGGCCGGACCGGTGCGCAAGCGTCGAGTGATCACGGAATCGGAACCCGAGGTCAGCGTCAGGCGACGTCCGCGGGTCAGTGACGGCCACCTCGGCGAGTACATGCGGATCCTGCGTTCGGCACCGGCCGCGGCGGCCGCGCAGGTGAGCACGGATGAGCCCTTGGGTCATATGGACCGGCTGCGGGAGGCCGCGGAGGCGAAGCAGCGCGTGCTCATCCGGATCGCCGATTCGCAGGGCAAGGAGCGGACGATCGAGATGCTGCCGGCCACCCTCAACGCCGGCCGCGTCCGCGGAGTGGTGACGACCACCGGAGCCGAGGCCTCCCTGGCCGTCGCCCGCATCGTCTCCGTAACCCCCTCCCCCTAATTGCTACCTGACGGCGTCCCAGCAACCTGGCGCCAGGTATCTGGGCCCCCGTCAGGTAGCTCGGAGCGGGAACAATCGGGGTGATGGACGTGTTGTGTCCTCTGGTGTCATCACACTTCGGGAAGGGAAGTATTGAATGAATGGTCCGTTGATCGTGCAGTCCGATCGGACTGTGCTGCTGGAATCGGGACATCCCCTCGCCGTCGAGGCGGCCGTGGCGATCGCCCCGTTTGCGCAGCTGTCGCGGACCCCGGAGTACATCCACACCTACGAGATCACTCCGCTGGGACTGTGGAACGCACGCGCCAGCGGTCATGATGCCGAATCCGTCGTCGACGTGCTCCTCGAATTCGCGAAGTACCCGGTCCCGCACGAACTCCTCGTCGACATCGTCGACATCATGGACCGTTTCGGTGTGCTCACGCTCATCGACCATCCGATCCACGGGCTGACCCTGACCGCAACGGAGACGGGACTGCTCGACGAGCTCGTCGGCCAGCCCGATCTCGTCGGAAAGTTCGGCAAACGCATCGATGCCGAATCCGTCCTGGTCCACCCGTCCGAGCGCGGCGAACTCAAGCACGCGCTGCTGCAGCTGGGGCATCCGGTCTCCGACCATGCCGGCTATGTCGACGGCGAGGCCCACGAGATCTCACTGTCCGATGATGCCCACGGCGGTCAGTGGCATCTGCGCGACTACCAGAAGCAGGCCATCGACCAGTCGCTGTCCGGTGAGTCCGGGGTCGTCGTTCTGCCCTGCGGTGCCGGGAAGACGATCGTCGGTGTCGCCACCATGTCTCGCGTGCAGACGACGACGCTCATCCTCGTGACGAACTCGGTCTCGGCCAAGCAGTGGAAGGACGAGATCCTGCGCCGCACAACCCTGACCGAGGACGAGGTCGGCGAATATTCGGGATCGACGAAGGAGATCCGCCCGATCACCATCGCCACCTACCAGGTGCTCACCACCCGGCGGAAAGGCTCGTACCTCCACCTCGAGCTCCTCGATGCCAAGGACTGGGGTCTGGTCATCTATGACGAGGTGCACCTGCTGCCGGCACCGATCTTCCGGCTGACGGCAAGCCTCCAGGCTCGTCGTCGCCTCGGCCTGACCGCGACGCTGGTGCGTGAGGACGGACGCGAGGACGAGGTGTTCTCCCTCATCGGGCCCAAGCAGTACGAGGTGCCGTGGAAGGAACTCGAACGGCTCGGGTACATCGCCTCGGCCGCCTGTCATGAAGTCCGCGTCCGCCTCGACGGCGGAACCCGAACCGCGTATGCCCGCGCCGACGGCGAGGACAGGTACCGGCTGGCGGCGACGTCGGATGCGAAGCTGACGATCGTGTCCGAGCTCGTCGCCGATCATCCGGATGCGCAGATCCTCGTTATCGGGCAGTATCTCGATCAGCTCGAGGAGATCGGAGCCGAACTCGGTGCGCCCGTGCTCACCGGGCAGACTCCCGAGTCGGTGCGCCAGGAGCTCTTCCGTGAGTTCCGGTCCGGGGAGATCCCGGTGCTCGTCGTCTCGAAGGTCGCGAACTTCTCCGTGGACCTGCCGGCCGCCTCGGTGGCGATCCAGGTCTCCGGAGCCTTCGGATCCCGGCAGGAGGAGGCCCAGCGCCTCGGACGGATCCTGCGGCCGAAGGAAGACCAGGGCTCGGCCACGTTCTACACCGTCGTCGCCGCGGATACCGTCGATGAGCACTTCGCCGCTCAGCGCCGCCGCTTCCTCACCGAACAGGGCTACAGCTACAGCATCGAAGTCCGCTGACTCCCCTTATTGCTACCTGACGGCGGCCCAGCAACCTGGCGCGAGGTTGCTGGGC